>NZ_CAJFGT010000032.1:0-28376 GCF_904377885.1 Flavonifractor sp. An112
CGCCTCGGAGAGATCGGATACAGTAACAGTGTGGGGCTGTCCGTCTACCACGCCGAAATAGTCCGCCACAACAGACTTGGCGGCGGTATAGTCGGTTTCGGCATATCCGCAGTCGGCACAGGTATCCATTTCCACAAAGCGGTCATGGGCCAGTTCAGGCCGGATGGCCGTTTCCATGTGGTGCCGCTCCAGGGTGGAACTTTCCTCCTTGTAGGTGCCGTAACAGAACGCACAATATTCGCCGCTGGTGGTGATAATGCGATGGTAGGTGCTGTCCACCTGCTCAACGGTCTGCGTTTCCGGCAGTTCCTCAAAGAAATCCGCCGCGCAGTCATAGAGCCAATACACATTCTTGTTGCAGGCGTAACTGGTAGCACCCATGTTGCTGTTGATGGTACCGCAGACCTCGCAGACGGCTTTCGTCCAGTGGTAGCCGGTATAGGTGGCGTCCTGGCCGGGGGTGCCGTCCAGAAGATCGCCCCTGCTCTCGCCGTCCAGACAGGTGCCGTCCGAGTATTTGACATTTCGGTTCAGCGCCGTCTCCCCGTTACGGGTGTACTCGGGAACACGGAACACCTCAAAGGCGGTGGCCTTGTCACAGACGCAGCAATTAAAGGTTTCCCTCGTCACCACCGAGTTTGCGTCCAACTCATTGGTACGGTTCAGCGCCTCCTGCCAATGCTCCGCCGGGTCATGGTAACTGTTCTGCTGGGCGGCAAAGGCCGAGGGAATCAGGGAGAGCATGACGGCTATGACCAGAAGGAGGGCCGTCAGCCTCCGGGGGAAATAATGATTGTTTTTCAATTTGCACCTCCTAAATTTGTCGCAGAAATCAGAAAAGCCCCTGGGACACTTTGTCCCAAGGGCTTACTTCTCCAGTTCCGCCTTTTTCTCCGGCGGCTGCTTTTCCTTCCACTCGTCCAGCAGGGCCATGATCTGGTCCTTCATCTGCCGGGGAGTGACCTCCTTGCCAAAATACTTGCTCAATTCTGCGGTGGAAAGAATCACTTTATCTACCTCCTTTTTCTCCTGGCTCAAAATGCCGTCAATGGCGTCCGGGTTCAGCTTACCCTCCTTGTCCAGTTCCCGTAGCTTCTGCGCCTGGGAGAGAGAGGGTGCGGACTGTTCCCCTTCGATGGAAACCGCGATGAACTGCTGGTTTTTTGGACGGATGAAGGAAATTTCCACGGCAGGCGTAAAAGACAGCCGCTTTTCATTCACCATCTTTTGCAGTTCCGGCACAAGGGAATTGAGCCGGATATACCGCTGCACCTGCTTGTAATTGATACCGTTGCGGGCACCTACTACCTCAGTGGATCGCTTTCCGGCGTCCTTGTCATCCTCACCCAGTTTGACGCCCTGGTGTTTGATGGCCTCAACCTGCTGTTTCAATGCCCTGGCCTTTTCCATCGGGAGAATATGCTCTCGGTGGCGCAGGTTATCATCTGTCATGGTAAGAATGGCCTCGTCATCCGTCATGTTGCGGACGATACAGGGCATATTCCGATACCCGGCCAATTCGCTGGCCTTCTGGCGGCGGTGGCCTGCCACGATCTCATAACCGCCGCCCTCACGGGGGCGGACCAGGGCGGGCTGGTTCACGCCGCCGGTCTTGACGCTCTCCACCAGGGCCTGCATCTCCGCGTCATCCCGCACCTCAAAAGGGTGATCCTTAAAGGCGTGGAGTTCGGACAGGTCAAGATAGACGATCTCCTCCTTGACGGGGCGGGTGGCATCCTTGGGCTCGGTGGGCTGTTCCGGCAGCGGTGGATTGGGCTCCACAACAGGAGCGGCCTTGCCACTGCCCGGAGTGCGGGAATCCTTCTTCTTGACCGGAGCCGAGAGCCCGGCCCCTTTGCCTTGGGACTTCTTGTCCCGAGGAGCCGTCTTGCCGGGAGCGGATTTGTCATCCTTGGGCGGGCGGCCTCGACGGGGCGTAGGCGCATCTGGCTGCTTGCTTTTGTCTGGGGCTGGGGCCTTTTCCGGTGGCTTGTTCTTTGCTGTCCCATCACGGGCGGCAGTGAAATCCACCACCTTTCCGGCGGGGGCGGGATCTCCCATGCCAGGGATCGTGACCTGTTGATCTGTTTTCCCCAGCTGGGGCTTGTCCTCTTTGGGCGGAGTGGGATTGTCTTTGCCCTTGGGATTGTCCTGTTTGGGCGGAGCAGGTTTCTCTGCCCCAGGAGCGGTGGCCTTTTCTGCCGCAGGGGGTGCCGCTGTCTTGGACGCATCCTCTTCCGCGAGGGCCTCCGCTTTGGCGGGGGCGGGCTGTTGCGGTGCAGCCAGGTCAGCCTTGATGGGCTCCGTGTTCTCCGCCTTGGCGGGCTCGTTTACCTTCCCGGCATCGGGAATATCCTTTTTGTCATCAGCCAATAAAAAACCTCCTTTGTTGTGAAATGGAAAAAGCCAGCCTCAAGGCTGGCCGGTGGGGGAGCACCCCTCCTTTCTCGTTGGGATATATGAAAACGCCGCCCGTAGTCCTATTAGGGAGACGGTTTGCTCTATACTTATTAAACAATAAATTTGAGTTAATGATTTAACCTTCTAATCTCTATTGATTTTGTATGTATAAACGTGTAGAATTTAAAACGTACACAGACAAAAGAATAGAGGAATCATTATGAAAGACGCTCAGATTGCATTCTTCCCAGAACCAGAGGCCGACATTCCTGCCCCGATCGACGAACTTGAATCACAAGTTACGAAACTGCGGAATAGCCTAACTACCGATAGAATGGATATGTCTTTCGGTGAAATAATGAGTATGTATGAACAAGGGGAGATAATAATTTCTCCAGAATTTCAAAGGCTATTCCGGTGGACTATTGAGCAAAAAACAAAATTTATTGAATCTATTTTGCTTGGGATTCCTATACCACCAATTTTTGTGGCTGAAGATAGTGATGGCCGTTGGGAATTGGTAGATGGCCTTCAAAGAATCTCTACAGTTCTCTCTTTCTTTGGCTTATTAAAAACAGATAAACCAGAAATAAATAAGTGGAGTTTAATATCTGGCGATTTACTAGATGCCTTGGATGGCTTTAACATCGACAACCTTCCAAATAAATATCGTTTGAATATTAAGAGGTCGGTTTGTCGTATTGAAATCATAAAATGGGATAGCCAATGGGATATGCGATATGAATTATTTAGTCGTCTTAATACTGGCGGTGCTGCGTTAACCGATCAGGAAATAAGAAATTGCATATTCCGAAGCGGTCTAAAAAATCTATATGAATTTATTGACAAAGCTGTTAATGATGAAATGTTTGTCAACTTAACGGCACTAACCGACCGTCAAAAACTGGAACTATATGATCAAGAACTGATAGTTAGATATGTATGTTTAGTGGATGATTGGGAAATGGTGAATGCATCCATATCTATGTACATGACTAATTATTTAAAAGAGAAACTGGACAAAGGTGAGGATATTTCGGCAGAAGTACCGGCCAAGTTCTATCGTGTTCTAAAGTTGCTTCAGCCCTTGGGTAAAGCAGTTTTTCGTTTTGATAATAGCACAATTTGCTCATCTAGCCTTTATGATGCAGTAATGGTTGGCTTAAGCAAAAATCTGGATTTTTATGAAGTACACCCCGATAAAGTTGCTACCGTAATTAGTCAATTAAAAACTGATGACCAATTTAGGAAGAATTCCGGGGTAGCTTCAAGTAGCAAAAATAGAGCTAAGCGGAGGATTAAACGAGCACTTGAATTATTTGGAGAGAGTGCTCATGAGTGATTTTGAAGAAACCATAAATTCCGATTTGAATTGGCGATTAGGAGAGATCGCTATATTGAAATCATTAACGGTTCAATCTCATCTTTCTGAAAAGAAAAAATCTATTGCTCGAAAGTATTCTATTCCTGCCTTATACGCTGTGTGGGAAGGCTATATTGTCAACTCCTTTAAAGAATATGTAAAGATAATCAATAGTGAACGTTTGAATTTCTCTGACTTACATGATAGTATAGCAACAAAGCATCTATTTTCTTTGTTAAGTTTACATCAGCCTCCCCAAAACTTTGAAAAAAGAAAGCAGTTAGTTAGAAGAATTCAAGCAGTATTATCTGGGCCAATACAACTACCGCTAGAAATTGATACTAGTTCAAATGTTGATTATGCTGAGTTACAAAACATTTGCAATAGATATGCAGTCAATGCTGATCAGTTAGGAAAATATAAGGCATCGCTAAATAAATTTCTCAATTATAGAAATCGTATTGCACACGGAGATAATTCTGTTGCTGTTGCTCCAGAGCATATTACTGAATTTTCTCAAACAGTTGTGTCGTTAATGTCAGATATGACTGAAATCCTAACCGTTCATGCCACTGAGAAAAAGTATTTGTCACTCTCTCATAACAACGTTCCTGAATGACATCAAAATCGGTCTTAGGATCGAATAAAACCTCTTGTTGACGGCTTGCAAACCATTGATATGACTGGATTTTTCCAAGTCCTATAATTACACTCGGACCATCTAATGGTAATCCGAATTACATTATCCAAGTGGGTAATGTAATTCGGATTTATCATTTTTGTTGAAAATATGTTTTGGAGAAGCGATAGGGAATATTCCCTATCGCTTTCTATTTTATCACATATGTGTTATTCTTAATGAAACGGATATGTTTATAACTTAGAGGGGGGCTAACATGAGAAAGCACATGAAAAAGATCCTGATTGCTTTGCTGGCCTTAATCGTCCTTTGTGCTGGTGTGTGGCGTTTGCGGCCGCATTCTTTAGCGGATATCATTTCTGTTGATGAAAGTGCAATTATTAGTCTTACCTGTACTGCAAATATCAGTGGAGTTAGCAAGGATGGAACGCCATTTATTGATAACTATGAATTGCAAGCGCTAACAGGCGGCAGCAAGGATTTTATCGCAATCATCGATATATTAAATCAATCTGGATACCAGCAAAGCTTTCAAAATTTATTCCCCTGGGCAATCACATCTGTCAGTTCAAATGGCAGTTCTATGAATGCAAACATTTTCCTTGCATGGGGGAGCACAGAAAAGGAAACGTGTTTTTTGACGGTTTACGACGATGGAAAAGTAGTTGTTAGTTTGGGAGAGAATAATGGATTTTTAGTTTATCATGCAACGGATCGTTCTATGTTGGATCAGCTTGTGAACTATGTGCAAGAACATGGGACAAAAACTGATAAATGATATGATTAAGGCGGGAACATCGCTTCAGATGTTCCCGCCTCTTGTTGTTCCTGTTTTATCTGATTCCGTTCCTGGGATACGAAAGAGATCGATCACAGGAAAAGGCTGCTGCAGCCCTGAACCGCCAGGAACAGGACCCCGGCAGAGAGCAGGGGTGCGATCTTGCTTGCCGGACTGGAGGCCAGACGCTGACAGATGGCGGTAAACAGGAAGGTCAGCACCATAAACGCAGCCCAGCTCACCAGGGCAAACCGGAGCAGCTCCTGACCGGACATGAGACCTGCCGCCAGAGGCAGCAGAACGAAGGTCAGCGCGCTGAGCAGCGCTGTCACAGGCCAGCAGCGCCCCTCCACCGGCTTCCCGGAATAATGCTCGAGAATCAGGGCCACCAGGGAGATCCCGCTGACCAGCATCAGGTCCAGCGGCGGCAGGATGGCGGCGGGAGCAAAGGCGTGCTCTGCCAGATAGCCCAGAAATACCAGGCCCGCAACCACAGCCAGGAAGGTATTCAGACGATAGGTATTTTTCATCACATCAACCTCCCCATTCGGTGGCGCTGGAGCCAATATCCGCGCCGGTTACAAAGGCACTGGCTGAGGTAACAGCCTTGGCCACCGCCTTGGAGGTAACGGTGGCGCCGGTGAGGGCGTCCACATTTTCGCCTACGGTAAAGGTGGTGCCATTCCAGAGGAACTGAGACAGGAAGGATACATCGGAGAGGGCCTCCGTGCCAAGCCCGTAGGTCTCCTGCATATCCCGCACCACCAGACTGGCAATGGTGCCGTCCAGATTGACGCCTACCAGCATGGTGATATCGCCGGCATATCCGGCGGTGACCGTTTCAATCACATAGCCGTTATCTGCCTTGTAGACCGCGGAGATAGCATCGTCCTCGCCGGTGTACTCCTCCTGGACAAAGGATTCTGCGCCGGGCAGAAGGCTGGAGAGGATGGACTGCAGCTCCTGTTCCTTGTTTTCCTGAGCAATGGGGGAGAGCACGGTGGTGCCCAGGAACAAAACCAGGGCGGCGATGAGAAGGGCAGCCACAGGCTGGATCAACTGTTTTACGTTCACTGTACGCCGCCTCCTTTCACAGTACCAAAGCGCTTGGGGGGTGTGAGCCGGTCCAGGCTCCAGGCACAGGCGTTCATCAGCAGGATGGCATAGGTGACCCCTTCCGGGAAAAGTCCGTAGTAGCGGAAGCAGACGGTCAGTACGCCGCATCCCACGCCGTAGATCAGCTGGCCCATGGGGGTAACAGGGGAGGTGGCATAGTCGGTGGCCATAAAGAAGGCGCCCAGCAGCACGCCTCCGCCCATCAGGCTGTAGAGCATCCACAGGACGGGGTCCTGGCCTTTGGAGAAGATCAGGGTAAGCAGTGCCACAGAGCCCAGGTAGGCCACCGGAATGCGCCAGGAGATCACCTTGCGGAGCAGCAGGTATCCGCCGCCCAGCAGCAGGGCCAGGGCGGATACCTCGCCGATACAGCCGCCCATATTCCCCAGAAATACATCCAGCAGGGACTCCGTAGGCAGCGCAGGCATCTGCATATGGTGCAGAGGGGTGGCGGAGGATACGATGTCCACTGAGACCGACAGCGGGTCCAGGGAGGTACCAGGCGCCGCATAGCGGACCATCCAGCTGGGCCAGAACAGGACCAGGAAAGCCCGGGCAGCCAGGGCAGGGTTAAAGATGTTCTGTCCCAGACCGCCGATCAGCCCCTTGACCACCACAATGGCAAAGACACCGCCCACAGCCGCCAGCCAGTAGGGGGCGGAGGCGGGGAGGGTCATAGCCAGCAGAACGCCGGTCACCGCTGCGGACAGGTCCGGCAGGGTGTTGCTCTGCCTGGTGACCATGCGGTAGAGCCACTCGGAGAGCAGGCAGGCCAGCACGGTGACCGCGGTCAGGACCAGGGTTCTGATACCAAAGAACCACACACCGGCCGCAAGGGCGGGAATCAGCGCGATCAGCACCGATCCCATCAGACGGCTGGTGCGGGACCCGCTGTGAATGTGCGGAGAGGATGTTACAAGCAGTTTCATGCTTTCTTTGCCTCCTTCAGCTGCTGTTTGCCCGCACGGAACCGCTCCACCAGCGGGAGCTGTGCCGGGCAGGTGTAGCTGCAGCTTCCGCACTCGATACAGTCCGACAAATGCAGCTTCTCAAGTTCCTTCCAGTTCCCGGCCTGTTCAAAACGGTACAGGTACAGAGGCTGCAGGTGCATGGGACAGACGGACACGCACTTGGCGCAGCGGATACAGGTCTGGGTTTTGGACTGGGGAACTGTGGCTTTCAGGCACAGAATGGCGTTGGTGCCCTTCAGCACCGGCACGGCCAGGTCCTTTTGGGCAAGGCCCATCATGGGGCCGCCGGACAGCACTTTTTGGGTGTCCTCCGCCATGCCGCCGGCAGCGTCAATGGCCTGCCCGAAGGAGGTACCGATGCGGAAAATCATATTCTTGGGTGCCGCAGCTCCGTCGCCGGTGACCGTCACGATGCGGCGGGTGACCGGTTTTCCCTCGTATACCGCCTGATAGACGGCGGCAGCGGTGGCTGCGTTGAACACGGCGCAGCCCACGGCGGCGGGCAGCTTGCCCGGAGGGACCTGTCGGTTGGTCACGGCCTGGATCAGCTGCTTCTCCGCGCCCTGGGGGTAGCGGGTGGGCAGTACCCGCAATTCGATGGATGAGTCCTTGGGCAGGGCGTCCTTCAGGATGCGGATGGCCTCCTGCTTGTTGTCCTCAATGGCGATCACCGTATGCTTGGGTGCGAGGGTATGGATCAGGGTCTCCGTTCCCCGGATCACCTGCTCCGAATAAGTACAGATAAGGGTATCGTCCGCCGTAATATACGGCTCGCACTCACAGGCGTTGATGATGACATAGTCCACCTGGCCCAGTGCGGAGAAGGCCTTCACGTCTGTGGGGAATGCGGCGCCGCCCATGCCCACGATGCCTGCATCCCGGATGATGCGGAGGATCTCATCTCCAGAGAGATCCTGGTGGGTCAGATGGGGCTTTAAGGTGTCGTCCGGTGTGTCTGTATAGTCATTTTCGATCACGACGGACAGCGCTTCGCTGCCGCCGGGGTGGGGACGGGGCTCCACAGCCACCACTTTACCGGAGACAGAGGCATGGATGGGGGCGCAGATTCCTTCGCCGTCGCCGATCTTTTGCCCCATTTTGACCTGATCGCCCACCTTGACCACAGGGGTACAGGCTGCGCCGATATGCTGGACCATGGGCAGGACGACCTGCGCCGGCAGGGGTGCGGGAATGGGGGCCGCGCCCCGGGAGAGAGCTTTATGTCCCTCTGGGTGGATACCACCCCAAAACAATTTTCTCATTCTTTCCACCTCGATGATATGAGCGCTTTGGCTATATGCGGATATACGCCTGAAATCCGGGGCTGTACAGGATGGTTCCGTCCTGACGCACCCACATGGCCTCTGCCTGGAAGGCGTCCAGCAGGGCCTGTCCCTCCTCCTGGGGCAGGGTAAAAAGGGCGGTAGAGAGGGCGTCCGCCACACCGGAATCCCGGCACAGAATGGTGACCGAGCGCCAGTAGCCGGCAGGATAGTTGGTGTCAGGATCTATGATATGGTGGTATGGAACGCCGTCCACGGTAAAATACCGCTTATAATCTCCGCTGGTGACCACAGAGACATCTTCCACATAAATGGTATGGAGATATTGCTCCGGATCTTCCGGGTCCTGAATGCCCACCACCCAGGGCTGGCCGCTTTTCGGCTTTGGGCCGGTGGGACAGACGTTTCCACCCACGCTGATGAGCAGCCCAGAGGGGGTGTTCCGGCAGACCTGCTCCACCGCATAGCCTTTGGCAATGGCGCCAACATCCAGTTTGACCTCCGGATCAGACAGGAAAACGGTGCTTTCTTCCACGTCAATCTGGATGCTGTCGATATCCGTGTGGGCTGCGGCCTGTTCCAAGGCAGTCTGGTCCGGCAGCGCTGCCCGGCTGGGGTCGGCTATGCCGGTTTCCCGGGCGTCATGCCACAGGCGGAGTACGCTGCCCATGGCAATGTTGACCCTGCCTTCTGTCTGGGTATACAGCTCCTTGCTGAACAACAGTAGGTCAATGATCCGCTGATCCACCTTGATGGGGTGTTCCCAGCCGTGATCGTTGATGGTCTTGATGTTGTTGATTCCTTCGTACTCGTTGTAAATGTCGTAGAGCTGATGGTATTCCAGCAGTTCATCATGGAAGGCCTGGGCCGTGTCGGTAAAGGCCTCCTCGGTTTCGGCATATCCCACGATGGTGGTGACGGTGTCAAACAGAGTCAGAAATGTAGCCTCATAGCGGTTCAGTCCAGTGTCGTCAGACTTTGCGGGGGCTGCTGTGCACCCGCAGAGCAGAACCAGCAGGAGGATCAAAGTGGCCGTTCGCTTCATATAACCTCTACTTTCCAAATGACAGGCGTATCAAGCTGCTGCCTAAAGAAAACTCAGGCGGCGGCTTTTGCGATCAGGGCCTGGAACTCCCCGATGGCAATGGTGACCGAGGCGGCCAGGTCTGCGTCGGCGGCAGCGCCCTTTTCGGTCACGGCGATCCCCGCCACCTGGTCCAGGGTCTTGCCGGTCACATACGCGCAGAAGGCAGCCACCTGCTCGTTCCATTCCTTGCCGATGGGGCTGATCTGGCCCATGCCGTAGTTGTTGCCCAGCTCATTTTTGGTGGGCGGCGCCGCGGTCAGGTCGGTGGTGATCACGCCGGCAGCATCAAAGTCCACGTTGGCCTGCACAGCGTCGATGTAGCAGCTGGTGATCACGTCGCCGTTCAGGGTGACGACAGCCACAGTGGCGGAGGTCTGGACCTGGCCGGGCTCCTCAGCGGTGGCGCTCCTGCTGTTGGCAATGCTGGTGGAGGTGGTCAGAACCAGACGATCTCCCTGCATGGCGCCGAGATGAGTGGCGTTGGAAACCGCCTGCTCGATGGCATCCAGATAGCCGGCGATGGAGACGGTGACGGAAGCGGCCAGATCCGCGTCGGCGGCCTTGCCCTCCTCAGTCACGGCGATGCCCTTGATCTCCTCCACCGTCTTGCCCTCTACGTAATCGGCCAGAGCCTGAACCTGTTCGTTCCACTCCTTGCCGATGGAGCTGACCTGGCCCATACCGTAATTGCTGCCTAGATCGTTTTTGGAGGGCACCTGGGCGGTCAGGTCGGCGGTCAGGGTTCCGGTGGCGTCAAAGGAGGCCTTTGCTTGGATGGAGTCGATCACACAGGAGTCGATGACACCTTCGTCGGTCACAGTGACCGCCACCAGGTCAATGTTGGCCTGGCTGTATCCATCCTCGCCGTCGGCGGCATTTTTGCTGCTGGACAAGCTGGTGCCCAGATAGAGGCCGGTTTTGACCGCGGCATCCGATGTACCTTGAGTGTGTTCCGGAACCGGTTCGGTGACGGCGGGCGCAGATTCCTCAGGCTGAGGGACAGCCACCACTGCCGTGCTGCCGCAGGCGGACAGTGCGCCCATAGTCAGCGTACCGGACAGGATCAGTGCAAGCAGTTTCTTCATTTGTGATACCTCCTGAATTATGATTCGGTGTGATGTATCTGCTTCATTTCAAAGTGAATGAGAAATGATAACAGCGCGCGCAAAAGGATGACCGCCCCCAATACCATCAGCTCATTGAGCTCATGCACCAGGACGGTTTTCAAAATCTCAGCGGCCATTTTGAATTCCAGACTGATGGCCAGCCCGTTGGCCAGAGCAAATTTGACGTCTGATCCGGAGTGGGTGACAAGCCCTTTCAGGTAACGGATAAATGCGCCGGTGGCCGAGACCACTACCACGAAGATACCCATGATCTCCAGAATTGCGATGATGGTGGGCAGGGCAGTTTCAATCAAATTCTCCAGCATAGGAAACCTCCATGTTTGATGCAAAGGGCAGCTGTGCCGCGATCATGGCCCGGGAACAGGCGGCAGAGACTGCACCGGTCAAAAACCCTGTGACAATGGAAATCAGCAGCAGCGCCGGAAGATATCCGGCCACATAGACAGAGCGCAGCAAGAGCACCGCCATCAGGACCTGACCGGTCTGGTGGGCGGCTGCGCCGCAGATGCTCACCCCGTAGATGGACAGGAAGGGGAGGCGGCGGGTCAAAGCCATGGTGGCCATGGCCAACACACCGCCGGTGATGGAAAAGAAAAAGGCGGTGAGGCCGCCGCCAAACATGGCACCAAGGGCGCACCGTATGACAAGGATCTGAACGGCACTTTTGCCGCCCAAAAAGTACAGGGCAAATAGGGTGACAATATTGGCCAGCCCCAGCTTTACCCCCGGCAGCGGGATCAGCAGCTGTAGGGGAAGAAAGCGCTCCATATAGGATAACCCCAATGCAAGCGCAATCAGCATGGCGCTTAGCGCAAGAGATCTTGTTTTACCCATGTCAGCCTCCTATCTGGTTACACCGTCCACCTGGGGCTCCCCTTCGGTACCCACCAGACGAAGCTCCAGGCGGTTGGGCAGGCAGACGATGCTCTGCCTGGCATCTTCATGCCAACCGCTTTTGACGCAGTCCTGGCCCGGACAGTTGGAATCAATGATGGCAGCCCGGCCATTTTGGATTTTGACCGTGTTCTGATAGCTGCCGCTGATCTGGATCTCCTGATCCTGCATCAGGTCATACTCGCCCTTCCAAATGCCGTCCTGCCAGATCTGGACAGAAGCGGCCTTTCCGCCTGAGCCCATACTCCAGCCGGCAATCAGAGCAGCCGCGGCCATGAGGACCAGGCACACCGCCAGAAGATCGCCTCGGCACAGAGTCAGCCGAACAGGTTTGTATTTTTCTCTCATTTCATAGTCCTCTGCGCTTACGCATGACATTCAGTGCCACAAATTGACCCAGCAATTCCACGGTACCGGCCGCGCCCAAAAGACTGCTGTTTACAGTCAGATCGTACTGGTCTAGATTGGCCCATTTTTCTCCGGTATAAAATCCGTAGAGCCGGGCTCGCTCCCGGTCCTGATAGAGGGCCTCGCGCTGGGCCTGTTCTCTGGAAAGGTGATGCTCCGCCATGATCCGCTGGAGACGATGCTCCATGTTACAGTGGATGAAGATACGCATGAGGCCTTCCCGCCCGGCCAGCACATGATCGGCGCAGAAACCCACCATGACGCATGGCCCGGTATCGGCCAGCCGTAGAATTTCGTCCTGCCAGTCCTCGGCTTGAGGGTGGGGCAGGGCGTCCACATTGTAATAGGGAATATCCAGATGTTTGGCCAGCCTCTGGCCGATCTCCCGGCCGCCGCTGCCATATTTCCGTGCAATCGTTATAATCATCTGTCTGCTCCACTTCGTGACAAGAATGAATTTGTCAAAATTATAACAATCTCTGCTTAATGGGAAATTACTGTGCCCTTAATATTTGTTAAGAAAAGAGGATGGATGCCTCCCGACGGGAAAACATCCATCCTCTTTTTTATAATATACTGTTGTCGTTGGGGCCATCCTCCTGGGCGGGGAGTGGCAGACGGACGATGAATGTGGTCCCCTGTCCCAATTTGCTGTGGACGCAGACCGTACCGTGGTGCTCCTTGACCACCTGCTGTACGATGGTCAGACCCAGCCCGGTTCCTTTGCCTCGCTCCTTGGTGGTAAAGAAGGGCTCAAAGATGGTTTCCAGCAGTGCAGGGTCGATTCCAGACCCTGTGTCGGCCACATGGAGGCAGATCCAGTCATCCTCCGGTTCGGTTGTGATGGTAAGGGTTCCACCCTCTGTCTCCATGGCCTGGTAGGCGTTCAAAACCAGGTTGAGCAGCATCTGGGACAGTTGGATCTCATTGCCGTGTACCCAGAGGTGCCGACACTGAAGCTTGTGGCTGACCTCTACCTTGGGCGGTTTCGCCGGTGCGGCGATCTCCAGAACGCGGACCACCAGATCGTCCGGCGAGACATACTGGAAGGTGAGGGGGGTATTTTTGCGGGAGAGGTCCGAGAGGCGGGAGATAATGGTTTTTGCCTTTCTGGAGGCCTCGTAAATTTCCAGCACATTATCATAGGTTTCTTCGGCGTCCGGCGGCAGTTTTTCCAGAACCAGAATGGAGTAACCCATAATGGGTGTCAGAAGGTTATTGAATTCATGGGCAATGCTGGAGGTCAAGGTGCCGATGATCTCCAGCCGCTGATGGTGGGCCAGAGCCTGAGACTTCTTAGTAACCGCCTCCAGGGCAAGATTTTGTTCCCGAAGCATGAGTACTTCCTGCTGGGCTCGTGCGTTGCGCCGGGCCACCAGCAGGATGGAGCCAGCCAACAGCAAAATTCCAATCACGATCATGCTGCTGTAGGCGGCAAGCCGTATGGCGGACATATGGATGGGCCGTTTGATGGTTTCATAATTGAGGGAGGCACCCACTGTAAACACACCGTTGTTTCCGTCGGCTGGGATGGCTGCCATGCGCGCCGTATAGGCTTTTCCATCTTCGCTGGTCTGAGCATGGTAGAAAAGAGACACATTCTCGCCCTGGCTTTGGCAGTTCAGCAGCGCATTCAATTCGTCCTGATTGATTGTGCCGCCTGTATCACCCTGGACCAGGGTCGCCACAGCGCCTTCATCTGTTTGATACAGCAGGGTTCGCCCACCTGCGTCCAGAAGCAGAATGCGGTCTTGGGTGCCGGCAATCAGATTTCCCGCCACAGCCTCATAAAATTCCGTAAGCTCGATCAGTACGGCGTATTGCAGCTCTCCTTCCATGCCTTTCTGGAACGAAAGATAGATGGTGCCGGAGGCATCCACGCAGGGCCTGATGTCAACGTCTCCCTCCAGGCCGGCATTGGGCGGAAACACATAGTCTGTTTTTCCGCGGGAGGAGTATAAAATACTTCCATTGTCGATACAAAGAATGTCGTATGTCAGAGGATGTTCTGATAGGATGGTCCCCTCCACCTGAAGGGCAAGTGCTTCCGTGTTTCCGGTGCTTCGGTAAGCGGTCTCAGCCTCTTCCAGGTCGTTCCTCTGCAATGTGTGCTTCAGCTCCCGGGAAAATTGCTGAATATAGCTGGTGATACTGCGATCCACCGAGCGGGACAGCCCCAAAAGCTGCCGGTCTTCGTTTTCAATTATAATGTTTTCATATTGGTGGAAAACCCGAAATACCATAAAAATTCCGGCAAATATGAGGGCGAAGGCAAGCAATATAATAATCAGAAATTTGCGCTCCAATTTGATGGGCGGCTTCAAGTAAATTCCCCCCTTGTCAAACATATACTCGTCTTTTATACTGGATATCATACTGGAAGAAGCAAGCCGTGTAAAGGGGGATGCACCTTGGCTGATCTTGTACTCATTGTTGATGACGACAAGGCCGTTCTTACCATGCTGTATAAAGTGATCAGCAGCAATGGCATTCAGGCAGATACCGCCGATTCCGGCGAACAGTGCCTTGAGATGCTGACAAAGAAAACATACGATCTGCTTTTGCTGGATATCAATCTGTCCGGCATGGATGGGTTTCAGGTGATTCAGCATATCCGGCGAAACGGCAGCAAGATCCCCATTATGATCGTCAGCGGACGCAAAGAGGATTATGATACCCTCTATGGTCTGGATATCGGTGCAGACGACTATATCACCAAACCCCTCAACCCTGTTACCCTTGCGGCAAAGGTAAAAGCGCTGATCCGCCGCAGCCGGGGGAATTTGCCCGGAGCGGATCAGATCATCACAGCCGGTCCCTTTCAGTACAATACCAGCACTCTGCGGTTCTATAAAAATGGGGAAGAGGTGGTTCTCTCCTCCAAGGAAAACGCCATTATCAAGCTGTTTATGGACAATGTGAATCATATTTTTTCCAAGGATATGATCTACGACCTGGTATGGGGATCGGCTATCATTGACGAAAATGCCATTATGGTTTATATCAACCGAATCCGGGCAAAAATCGAAGAAAACCCATCCAAGCCCCAATATATCCAGACGGTCCGTGGATTGGGCTACCGCTTTGCAATTCCATAAGGAGCGGAAGGATATGGGGCGCCTTCCGTGGCGCGTGGATGAGACTTCCAGCAAAGTATTTTAGAGGAGGCATTTTGTCTGAATCTGGATTTCTTTGTGGAAGAAAAGGCGGAGCGGCGGGAGTGCAGGCTTGCAATTCCGTGGGAAATAGCATATAATAAGGGGTAGCCCAACGGCTGGCAGTACCAGTCAGCCAGTTTTTAGGGGAAACAGATTATGTCATAAGGGAGTGATATGCGCCGTGAGCGGTGACCCTCTGAGTCGAGAATGCAACACAACTGGCACGGCGTATTGGATCGGCGTTTGACCGGTATAACCGGGAGCGCCCGCACGCCTGTGCCCTTTTTCGGTCCGCCGGTATAAGCGGAACGAATCAGCGAGACAATAGGTGTGCGGGGATTTTTATGCCTTTTTGGTCCCTGCGCCCAGAAAGGCGTGAGTGAATTGCTTTCCATCCATAAGACCATCAATGGGAAAATGACCAAGCTGGATGCCGTACAGGACGGCTGCTGGGTCAACCTGACTTATCCCAGCGAGGATGAGCTGAACACAGTGGCGGTGACCCTGGGCGTGGAGCCCACCTTCCTGCGGGCCGCGCTGGATGAAGAAGAGACCTCCCGTATTGACACGGAAGAGGGACAGACCCTCATTATCATTGACGCTCCTTCGGTGGAGAAGGATGACGCGGTGGTGTATTCCACCCTGCCTCTGGGCATTATCGTCACGGAAAAGCACATCATTACTGTCTGCCTGAAAGAGACTTCCATTCTGAAGGATTTCCAGGACGGGCTGGTGCGCAACGCAGACACCCAGAAGCGGACCCAGTTTATTCTCTATATGCTGCTCCAGGTGGCTAAGCGCTTCCTGCAATACCTGAAGCAGATCGACAAGATCTACAACTACATGGAGCGGCAGCTCTACAAATCCCAGCGGAACAAGGAGCTTATCCAGCTGCTGGACCTGGAAAAGTCGCTGGTTTACTTTAATACCTCACTGAAAGCCAATGAGGTCACGTTGGAGAAGATCCTCCGGGGACGCATCATCACCCTTTATGAGGAGGACCACGATCTGCTGGAGGACGTGCTCATCGAGGTGCGCCAGGCTATTGAGATGGCCAACATCTATTCCTCCATCATTTCCGGCATGATGGACGCCTTTGCCTCCGTAATCTCCAACAACCTGAACGTGATCATGAAGGTGCTGACCTCCATCACCATCCTGCTCACCATCCCCAATATTTTCTTCAGCTTCTACGGCATGAACGTAGCCAATCTGCCCCTGGACCATTTCTGGTGGTTCCCCCTGGTGCTGTCCCTGGGCGTGATCCTGGTGACCGGCATCATCCTGAAGAAGAAAGATCTGTTCTAAATTTCGACCCGCTGTTCGGCACTGCCGCAGCGGGTCTTTGTTTTATAAGCTGACAAATATTTCAAAGAAAAAATAAAGTGCGATTCATACTGTGGTAACATTTTCATGGCATAATAGTTAGCAATGAACTAATTGGCAAAGGGGTTGTCCCCTGGGTATGTGAAGAGAATGGAGGTTTTTCATGGCAAGCAATCCGAATTACTGTAATATTACGCCTGAAATCGAGAGCCTGGCGACTATGGCAAAAGAAAACAGCCGCATCGATCCAGGCGATTTTGTAAAGTATGATGTGAAGCGGGGCCTGCGTGATCTGAACGGTAAGGGTGTGCTTGCCGGACTGACCGAGATCTCCGATATTGTGGCCAAGAAGATCGTGGACGGACAGGAGGTTCCCTGTGAGGGCAAGCTGTATTACCGCGGCGTGGACGTGGAGCAGCTGGTGGCAGGCGCTCTGAAGGAGGGGCGCTTTGGCTTTGAGGAGACCGCCTATCTGCTTTTGCTGGGCAAACTGCCCACCAAGGAGGAACTGGACGGCTTTACCAAGCAGCTGTCTTACTATCGTTCCCTCCCCAACAACTTTGTGCGGGACGTAATTTTGAAGGCGCCCAGCCATGACATTATGAACTCCCTGGCCCGCAGTGTCCTCAACCTGGCCTCCTACGATGACCGGGCCGACGACATCTCTCTGCCCAATGTCATGCGCCAGTGCGTCCAGCTTATTGCCCTGTTCCCCATGCTCAGCGTCTACGGCTATCAGGCCTATAACTATAAAAGCGGCAGCAGCCTGTACATCCACGCACCCCGGCCGGAACTGTCGGCGGCGGAGAACATCCTCTCCCTGCTGCGGGCGGATTCCTCCTATTCCTTCTGGGAGGCCCATGTGCTGGACATCTGTCTGACCCTCCATGCCGAGCACGGCGGCGGTAACAACTCCACCTTTACTACCCATGTGGTCACCTCCTCCGGCACCGATACCTACTCCTGTATGGCGGCGGCCCTGGCCTCTCTGAAGGGTCCCAAGCATGGCGGTGCCAATATCAAGGTGGTGCAGATGTTTGAGGACATGAAGGAGCACGTAAGGGACTGGAAGGATGAGGACGAGGTGCGGCAGTATCTCCAGGATCTGCTGGACAAGAAGGCCTTTGACAAAGCGGGCCTGATCTACGGTATGGGCCATGCCGTTTACTCTCTGTCCGACCCCCGCGCCAACATCTTCAAAACATTTGTGGAAAAGCTGTCCCGGGAGAAAGGCCGCAACGAGGAGTACGAGCTCTACTCCATGGTGGCCCGTCTGGGTCCTGAAGTCATTGCCGGTGAGCGGAAGATGTATAAGGGTGTGTCCGCCAATGTGGACTTCTACTCCGGATTTGTGTACCATATGCTGGATCTGCCTCTGGAGCTGTATACGCCTATCTTTGCTATGGCCCGTGTGGCAGGCTGGTCCGCCCACCGCATCGAGGAGCTTATCAATATGGGTAAAATCATCCGTCCTGCCTATAAGTATGTGGGCAGCCATGCGGATTATGCGCCTATGGATCAGCGCTGAACAACAACAAAAGAGCCGCCCTTCAGGGCGGCTCTTTTTTGCTCAATAGGCTCTGCGGACCTCCAGGTAGTAGTGTTCGGTCGACGGATCCAGAGAGACAGTTTTGATCCCTTTGTTCAGGTCGAAGCCGAAATTCTGACGGGCGATCTGAATCAAACCCCGGTCCTCTAAAATGGCGGTCTGCTGCGTACAGGTCAGGTTGGAACCCAGCTGAGTCAGAAGATCATAGCCGTAGATTCCGCGGTTCTCCGTGTGGGCGCACACGAAGTCGTAGCTGCCTTCCTTGGTAAAGGAGGCCTCCACCGTGACACGCTCCCCGGCGGGGATGGTGAGGGTAGCCTCCCCGTAGAAAATGCGTTCCTGAATGTTGCACCATTCGAATACCATCTCCAGCATCGTCATGTTGGACGGGATGGAGGTTCCAAAGCTCTTGCAGAGGGTGTCAAAGAATACTGCTCGGGGAAGTGCAAGAACACCCATTGGTTTTCCGTACTTTTGATCCAGGGTGTCTGGAGCCTGGCAGAGAGAATCCAGTACGTCACCCAGAGTGGACTGGTACTGGGTGACGTGGGCCGAGACGCCTGCCAGCTCCTCTCCGGGGGTACAGCCGCCGTCCTGGTAACCCTGAATGGTGTATTCCTCCAACGGATCTCCCACTACGATGAGTAGTCGGGGATCCTCGGCATGAGGCGAGTTGGAATCGGGCAGAGAGAACTGGCGTTGGGCCCAGCCTGCCTCCTCGTCAATCCCGCTGCCGTCGAAGCCATAGGTCAATACGGCGGGGGCGTCCTCCGACCAGGGGTAGGTCACCGCCAGGGTGGGGGCGGCGGCATCGCTTTCCGGAAGGACAAAGTCGGTAAAAGAATAGACCGTCACCGGAGTGTCCAGGGTGGGAGCCTCCTGGTGGGCGGCTGCCAGATCTCCGCCCTTGATGATGGCCGCGTATTCCTCCCAGGACTCCACGCTCTGGTTCCCGCCCACGCCGGGGTAAATGACGGTCTCCAACTCCGTGCCGTCTGCCGTCAAGGTAACGGGATAGAGTTCATAGAAACTCCCGGCAAAGGGATAGACCAGGGTGACGGTCAGGTCGGTGTCGGTGGGATTGGTGAGTACATAGGAGTCTTTGATCTGGATTTTGGTGCTGTTTCCGTCTTGCCATGGGGCAAAGTCCAGGGTGATGTGCCGCTCAGCGGTCAGATTGACGTCCTCCAGTGTGGTCAGAGGAAAGACCGGCCCGGCATAGGACATGAAGGTGGAAGCCTCGTCGTGACCGGCGCCGGCGCCGCCGCTGCTGCCTCCGATCCGGGGCAGCAGCCAGAACCCGCCCAGTACCACCACGGCCAGACCAGCGCATACCCCCATCCAGGGCTTGAATCGCCGGGACTGCCTGCGGGCGGCGGGAAGGGCGGCGATCCGCTCCCGCAGCTGCTGAGAGGCGTGGAGGTTCTCAACTTGGGCCAGATAATCTGTCTTATTCATCCTCAAAGCCTCCGATCATCCGTTCCCGAAGGGCCTGCCGCCCCCGGGAGAGCCAGGACAGTACCGTGTTCCGCTTGGCCCCTAAGATCACCCCGATCTCAGCAGCGGTGTACCCCTCAAAATAGTGCAGGTAGATGGTGTTGCGGTAGGGCTCCGGCAGGGCCCGCACCTCGTCCAGTACCGAGCCGTCCGCCCCCGGAGGAGCGGGGAAATGTTCGGACAGCGGCACCTCGCCGCTGCGCTTGGCCCGGCGGAGATTTTTACACTTGTTGATGGTCACCCGCAGCAGCCAGGCCTTCAGATGCTCCCCGTCCTGAAAGCCCTTGCCGCTGCGCAGCAGGGCCTCAAAGACCTCTTGAGTTACATCCTCCGCGTCCTGTAGGGTGGGGGCGTTGTGGCAGGCTGCACGGTATACGGTGTCCAGATGGTGTTCCATTGCGTAGGAGAAGGGGGCATCCCCCTGGAGCTGCATGGCCATAGCGCTCTCTCCTTTCTGCCCTGTACACACCTGAGCGGGGCAAATGATTGCATCGAAAATAAAAAAGTTCGCCGCCGCAGCAATGCGGCGGCGAACTTCGCTTTAAGGCTGTGCGGCTACCGCTTCGGCCACTCGGATGCCGTCCACGGCGGCAGAGGTGATGCCGCCGGCGTAGCCAGCCCCGCCTCCCCATGGGGCGGACCCCATGGGGGCCCCATGGATATTTGAACTGCCGGGGCAAATGAATTGCCCCCGGCATCAAGGTTTTGGGCAAGGCCCAAAACACTTGTGCGGCGCAGGCGCCGACCCGCCTGCGGCGGGTCCCCGGCGAGGGGGCTTACTGGCTGGCTAATGCTTCGGCCACTCGAATGCCGTCCACGGCGGCAGAGGTAATCCCGCCGGCGTACCCGGCCCCCTCGCCGCAGGGATAGAGGCCCCGGACGGCGGACTGGTAGTCCTCTCCCCGGAGAATGCGTACGGGTGAGGAAGAGCGGGTCTCCACACCGGTGAGCAGGCTGTCCGGTGCGGCGAAACCGTGGAGCTTTCGGTCAAATATCGGCAGAGCCCCCCGCAGGGTATCGGTGACGTAATCAGGCAGACAGCGGTCCAGGTCGGTAGGGGTGACGCCGGGACGATAAGTGGGTTCCACAGTGCCCAGGGTTTTGGAGGCTTGCCGGGCCAGGAAATCCTTTACGGTCTGAGCCGGGGCATGATAGTTTCCGCCCCCAAGGGTGAAGGAGGCCTCCTCCCAGTGTCGCTGGAAAGCAACTCCGGCCAGAGGGTGGTCGGAGCCGAAGTCGGCGGGGCCCACCCCCACCAAAAAGCCGCCGTTGATATTTTTGCCGTCTCTGGCCCGATGGCTCATGCCGTTGGTTACCAGCCGCCCCTCCTCAGAGGCGGCGGCTACCACCTGGCCGCCGGGACAGACGCAGAAGGTAAAGGCGGAGCGGCCGTTAGGCAGGTGGCAGGCCAGCTTGTAGTCGGCGGCGGGCAGTTTCTCCCAGGCGGGGCCAAACTGAGCCAGAGAGACCGCGCTCTGGGGGTGCTCGATGCGCACGCCGATGGCAAAGGGCTTCTGTTCCATGGGCACACCCGCCTCCAGCAGCATCTGGAAGGTGTCTCGGGCGGAGTGGCCGGGGGAGAGGACCAGTGCATCACAAGGCAGATCGTAGCTTCCCTGAGGGCCTTCCACAGTCAGCCCGGCTACTGCCCCATCCCGGAGGATGAGACCGGTGAGCTGATGGCCAAAGCGCACGTCGCAGCCCAGGCGAATCAGTTCCTGTCGAATGTTTTTCACCACGTCCCGCAGCACGTCGGTACCGATGTGGGGCTTGTGCTGGTACAGAATGTCCTCCGGGGCTCCTGCGTCCACCAGGGTGCGGAACACGGTGGAGATCCGGGGATCGTGGGTGCCGGTGGTCAGCTTACCGTCGGAGAAGGTGCCCGCGCCCCCCTCGCCGAACTGGACGTTGGAGGCGGGGTCCAGTACGCCGGTGGACCAGAAATGCTCCACGTCGGCGGTGCGCTCCTCCACCGGGCGGCCCCGCTCCAGCACGATGGGGGCCAGACCGTTGCGGGCCAGGAACAGGGCGGCAAACAGACCGGCGGGGCCCATACCGACCACCACCGGCGGCAGGGAAGAGGTCCGCCGCACGGTTGGGAAAACATAGGGGGCGCTCTGGTGCAGGGAGACGTTTCTGTCCCGGCACCGGGCCATGACTCTGCCCTCGTCGGCCACGGTTACATCCACAGTGCAGACGTAGTGGACGTCGTTCTTTTTCCGGGCGTCGATGGATTGCCGGGCTAAAGACAGCCCGGTGATGACCTCCGGTTTCACGCCCAGAATGCGGGCGGCCTTTTTTTTCAGCTGCCCTTGGCTGCCGTCAAGGGGCAGGGAGATATTTTGGATGCGGAGCATAGAGTGATCCTCGTATTTCTCAGAATGCTGGTATTATATCATAAATAAAGAAAAATGGCATCCATCCGTTGTAAAGGATGGATGCCATTTTTGTTTTAAGCTTAGTAGGAAACGCCCTGCCAGATCATGGCGTCGGCCACCTTCATGAAGCCGGCGATGTTGGCACCCGCCACCAGGTTGCCGGGCATACCGTACTCCTCGGCGGCCTTGGCGGCGTTGTGGTAGATGTTGGTCATAATGTCGTGGAGCTTCTGGTCCACTTCCTCGAAGGTCCAGCTCAGACGCATGGAGTTCTGGCTCATCTCCAGACCGGAGGTGGCTACGCCGCCGGCATTGGAAGCCTTAGCGGGAGCAAACAGCACACCGTGCTGCTGGAACCAAGCAACCGCCTCGGGGGTGGAGGGCATATTGGCACCCTCGGCCACGGCGAAGCAGCCGTGCTCCACCAGAGCCTTGGCGCCCTCCAGGGGCAGCTCGTTCTGGGTAGCGCAGGGGAGGGCAATGCCGCAGGGAACGGTCCAGATGCCCTGGCAGCCCTCGTAATACTTGGCGGTGGGGACATAATCCAAATAGGTCTTAATGCGGTCCCGCTTGACCTCCTTGATCTCCTTGATAACCTTGTAGTCGATGCCGTTCTCGTCCACGATGTAGCCGTTGGAGTCGCTCATGGCGATGACCTTGCCGCCCAGCTGGGTAGCCTTCTGGTTGGCGTAGATGGCCACGTTGCCGGAGCCGGAGATCACCACGCTCTGGCCCTGGAAGGACTTGCCGGCGGCCTTGAGCATCTCGTTGGTGAAGTAGCACAGGCCGTAGCCGGTGGCCTCAGTGCGGGCCAGGGAGCCGCCGTAGGTCAGGCCCTTGCCGGTCAGCACACCGTTGAACTCGTTGCGGATCCGCTTATACTGGCCAAACAGGTAGCCGATCTCGCGGGCGCCCACGCCGATGTCGCCGGCGGGCACGTCGGTGTCAGGGCCAATGTGGCGCTGCAGCTCAGTCATGAAGGACTGGCAGAAACGCATGACCTCGTTGCTGCTCTTGCCCTTGGGATCAAAGTCGGAACCGCCCTTGCCGCCGCCCATGGGCAGACCGGTCAGAGAGTTCTTGAATACCTGCTCAAAGCCCAGGAACTTGATGATGGACAGGTTGACGGAGGGATGGAACCGCAGGCCGCCCTTGGAGGGGCCGATGGCGGTGGAGAACTGCACCCGGTAGCCGCGGTTCACCTGGACCTGGCCATGGTCGTCCACCCAGGACACGCGGAACAGCAGGCTGCGCTCAGGCTCCACCATACGGTCCATAATGCCCATCTTGGCCAGCTCGGGCTTCTGATTGTACACGGGCTGGAGGGATTCCATAACCTCGCCTACAGCCTGGAGGAACTCGGGCTCATGGGCGTTCTTCTTGCAGACGCCTTCGTACACGTTCTGGAGGTAAGAATTGGTGATCGTAAATGCCATAATGCCAAACCCCTTTGCTTGGCGGCCCTAGGGGGACCGACCGAAATTTGATTGTGTTCAGCTGTTCAGAGGAACACTTTGCTGTGTTGAAGTTATTATAATTCATAGCGCCATGAAATGCAAGAGAAAAAAGAAGAATTGCATATTTGACGAAAAACACCCGATCCGACCGGTAGGAAGTGCACCAGTTTGACAGCCAGGTTGCAAAGAAGAACGGGCGGTCGCATTGGCGACCGCCCGTGGCATATGTAATACCTTAGTTCTTCTTTTTGCCGACCACGCACAGGATGATGCCGACCACCAGCAGGATCACGCCGATGACGATGAACATGGTGCCGGGGTTAGCGGTACCGCTGCTCATGATGCTGGTGAACTGGGCCTCCAGGCTGTTGTTCTGCATAAAACCGTAACCGGCGCAGCCGATACCGGCGATGATCAGAATGATACCCAGGATAAACATATGGACACTCCTTTCTCTTTGTACTCTCTTTTTCTGTTCCCATTGAGGCGGGAAAAGATCATCTGGGCGCAGGGTCCAGATGGCAACTATTATACTCAAGTTCCAAAGAAAGTCAATCGAAAGCCGTAATAAAATTCATATATTAACGTAGGATAATAAATATAAGGTATGAAAAACTCTTTGACGGAAGGTGGAAAAAGCATTATACTAAAATCAGGATAGGAGGTGTCCTTATGAAGCATATCGTCATCACCATCGGCCGTGAATATGGCTCCGGCGGGCGGCTCATTGCCAAGCAGTTGTCCGAGAAGATGGGAATTACGTTCTACGACAAGCAGCTGATCTCCGACGTGGCCAAAAAGACCGGCTTTTCCGAGCACTTTATCCGCAACGCCGAGCATCAGCGCCCCACCAACAGTTTTCTCTATGACCTCTATACCAGCGTACAGACGCCATCGGTGCCCGACCAGGTGTTTATCGCTCAGGCCAAGGTCATTAAGGAGGCTGCTGCCAGAGAGTCCTGCGTCATTGTAGGCCGCTGTGCCGACTATATTCTCCGGGATCAGCCCCGCTGCCTGAAGGTGTTTGTCAATGCGCCTCTGGATCAGCGAATCCGCCGCGCCCGGGAGGAGTACGGTGTACAGGA
Source organism: Flavonifractor sp. An112 (assembly GCF_904377885.1). Lineage (NCBI taxonomy): Bacteria > Bacillati > Bacillota > Clostridia > Eubacteriales > Oscillospiraceae > Flavonifractor > Flavonifractor sp. An112. Next base: position 24,518 of record NZ_CAJFGT010000032.1, read on the forward strand.
GAACAATCTGGAGAGCTATGTGATCCGGCAGGATAAAGCCAGGGCCTCCTATTATAACTATTTTGCCACTGGCCGTTGGGGACAGAGCCGGGAATACGATTTGTGTGTCAACAGCCGCATCGGTATCGACGCCTGTGTGGCTGTGATTCGTGCCGCAGCCCAAGCGATTGCCGACAGCTGATTTTTTGAAAAAGCCGGGACCCGTTGCAGTGCAACGGGTCCCGGCTTTTTTGCGGGGGAAATCGCATAAATTGTGAACAATATTGATTGATTGTGTGAACATTAGCACTCTCCTATTGACAATGCTAATTCTGGTGTTATAATAAGGCTGTGCTTAGGAAAGAGGACCGAAAGGGAATCGGACCAAGGTACTGTTACAAGAAAACAAAGCAGGTAACAAAAGCTCGCCACCGAGAGGTCCCACTCCCCAGCTACGAGCCGCAGAAGACGAATGGAGGTATGACTTATGTTACCTAGCATTTTTGGTGAGAATTTGTTTGATGAGTTTTTCCAGGACCCCTTTGACCGGATGTCGGTTTTTTCCGATCACAACCCGCTCTATGGTAAGCACGGCAAGAATCTGATGAAGACCGATGTGCGGGAGACTGAGAATACCTATGAGCTGGATGTGGATCTGCCGGGCTTTAAGAAGGATGAGGTCCAGCTGGAACTGAAGGATGGTTGTCTGACGATCAGCGCGGCCAAGGGCCTGGACAAGGATGAGGAGGAAAAGAACGGCCGTTATCTGCGACGGGAGCGCTATGCGGGCCAGTGCAGCCGCAGCTTCTATGTGGGCGATCATGTGGAAGCCAAGGATGTCTCCGCTAAGTTTGAGGACGGCATTCTGAAGATTACTCTGCCCAAGATGGTTCAGCAGCTGCCTGTGAACCACACCATTGCCATTGAGTAAGCAAGTATTAAAAACGGGCGCGCTGCAATATGCAGCGCGCCCGTTTTTTGACATACGGGATCTTTACCAAGGAGCCCTTGAATCTGTTCTGCCGGCTATGGTATGATGATTTCGCTTGAAAAACCCTTTGGCAACCAGCGGTTGCGGAAGTTCAAGCCAAACTTTATGGCGAAAAACCGGATGGTTTGATAGGCTGAACCTGTCCGGTAAGGCCGGAAGAAAGAATGGCGAGAAAGAATGACCTTGGGAGAGCGGATTCTGAATTACCGCAAGCGAGCAGGCTTATCTCAGGAGAGACTGGCCGAACTGCTGGGAGTGTCCCGACAGGCGGTGAGCAAGTGGGAAGGTGACGCCGCCCAGCCGGAACTGGATAAGATTGTGGCACTGGCCAGGTTGTTTGGGATTACCACGGACCAGCCGCTGCTGGGAGAGAGGCCCAATCCGGGGCCGCCCACAGAGGCGGCGCCTGAGAAGAGAGAACCCAGATGGTATCTGCTGGGGATTTTGCCGCTGGCGGTGGGAGCGTATTTGCTGATCCGGGGAGTGCTGCAGCTTTCTGCGGTGAGCGGCTTGTGTGAGTTTATGAAGTTACCCGGATTCCTGTCATAGGGGGATAAGAGAATGGATCTTGATCTTTATAATAGTAGTATGGACCGTGTGATGTCTTTTATGTATGGTCCTATCATTACTCAGATCGTACTGGGCGGAATCCTGGTAGCAGCAGGGGTGTTAATCCTGGTCCTGGGGCACCGCCGTTATCGACGGAAATATGGAAAGTAAGAGGAAGTAAAAAAGTTTTTTGAATTTGAAAAAAACACTTGACGGCAGAGTTAAGTTGTGCTATCTTAATATCAGAAATGATAATCATTACTGATTAGCACTTCCGGCTAACCCGAAATGAAATAAAATGAATGACAAATTAGGAGGAAAATCACATGAAAAAGTGGGTCTGCTCTGTTTGCGGTTATGTTCACGAAGGGGATTCCGCCCCTGATTTCTGCCCCATCTGCAAGGCTCCCAAGGAGAAGTTCGTGCTCCAGGGCGGCGATAAGACCTGGGCTTCTGAGCACGTGGTAGGCGTGGCCAAGGGCGCTCCCGAGGAGATCATCCAGGGCCTGCGTGAGAACTTCCAGGGCGAGTGCTCTGAGGTTGGTATGTACCTGGCTATGGCCCGTGTGGCTCACCGCGAGGGCTATCCCGAGATCGGCCTGTACTGGGAGAAGGCCGCCTACGAAGAGGCTGAGCACGCCGCTAAGTTTGCTGAGCTGCTGGGCGAGGTCGTGACCGACTCCACCAAGAAGAACCTGGAGATGCGTGTGGACGCCGAGAACGGCGCTACCCAGGGCAAGACTGACCTGGCTAAGCTGGCCAAGCAGCACAACCTGGACGCCATCCACGACACCGTGCACGAGATGGCTCGCGACGAGGCCCGTCACGGCAAGGCTTTCGAGGGCCTGCTGAAGCGCTACTTCGGCTAATCCAAACCGGATAAGTAAGCACTTTTTGAGAGGGAATCGGGAAACCGGTTCCCTCTCTTTTTGCCCTTGCACCAGTTCATTGTGTATGTTTTGTGGCAGTTCTCTCTTTTCTGCGACGGAAAACCTTGATAAGGTACAATAAATTTCGCAAAAAGAAAAGACATGGTTTGCAAAAGTCTGGTAGAATGAAGTTGCGACACGCCATTCTGAAAGGAGACAACAAACCATGTCCGAAAAGATTGTACAGCTAAATGAGGAAGTTATCAAGGGGCAGATTAAGGAGCTGGTGCGCGGTAGCGTAGAGGAAACGCTCAACGAACTGCTGGAGGCTGAGGCAGAGAAACTGACACAGGCAGCCCGGTACGAGCGCAATGAACAGCGCCAGGGCTACCGCAGCGGGCACTATAGCCGCAACCTCACCACCACTTCTGGGGATGTCACTCTCAAGGTACCCAAGCTCAAAGGGATCTCCTTTGAAACTGCTATTATCGAGCGGTACCGCCGCCGGGAGAGCAGTGTGGAAGAAGCTCTCATTGAGATGTATCTGGCAGGCGTATCTGTCCGGCGTGTAGAGGATATCACGGAGGCGTTGTGGGGTAGCAAGGTATCTCCGGCAACTATCAGTGAACTGAACAAGAAGGCGTATGTCCACATCGAGGATTGGCGCAACCGTCCCTTACAGGGCGGACGGTACCCATATGTCTACGTAGATGGAATCTATCTGCGCCGTAACTGGGGCGGAGAGTTTGAGAATGTAGCCATTCTGGTGGCGATTGCGGTAAATGAGGACGGCTACCGTGAGGTTCTTGGTGCTGCCGAGGGCATGAAGGAGGACAAAGCCAGCTGGGTCAGTTTCTTCCAGTGGTTGCGAGGCCGTGGTCTGGATGGGGTTAAACTGGTGGTTGGTGACAAATGCCTTGGTATGCTGGAGGCTGTGGGAGAAATATTCCCTGAAGCCAAGTTTCAGCGCTGTACGGTACATTTTTACCGCAATGTGTTCTCTGTAACACCCCGCTCCAAGGTAAAGCACGTGGCTAAGATGCTTAAGGCGATCCATGCTCAGGAAAGCAAGAAAGCTGCCCGCGAGAAAGCCCAAGCCGTGGTAGAAGAATTGCGCGCCATGAAGCTAAAGGAAGCAGCTAAGAAGGTGGAGGATAGCATCGAGGAAACGCTGACATACTGCGATTTTCCCAGCGAACACTGGAACCGCATCCGTACCAATAATGTTATTGAGAGACTGAACCGGGAAATCCGACGCCGCACCCGTGTGGTGGGCTGCTTCCCGGATGGTAACTCTGCTCTGATGCTAGTCTGTGCCCGATTGCGTCATGTAGCTGGTACTCAATGGGGCAACAAGAAGTACATGAACATGAAGCATCTGGAGGTCGCCCCGGAGGACACCTCCGTTGCTGGCTGACTTTGTTCTTGCCAGACCCCGCAGACTTTTTTGCGAAAAATACTTGACACTACC
>NZ_CAJFGT010000033.1:0-27770 GCF_904377885.1 Flavonifractor sp. An112
GGTATGCCCCAGAACTTCCACTACGGCAACGGCATGGGCACCAACCCCATCCAGATGATGCAGGCTCTCTCCGCTCAGGTCATCTGCCACAAGCGGGTCATGAAAGATAACTGCGTCATCATCTGCTCCTCCATCTGCAACGGCTACTTCCACGACGAGCGCTGGCCCTACCTGCGGGAGTTGTATGAGATGTTCCAGCACGACTACATGAACATCCTGCCCGACATGGACCGGTACGGCGAGTACTTTGCCACCAATCAGGAGTATATCCGCAAGTACCGCTTCTGCAACGCCTTCCACCCCTTCCACGGCTTCTCCATGATGAGCTGCGGCCACATCGCCGAGATAAATACCTCCGCCATTTACATCGTGGGCGCTCAGGAGCCCGGCATTGCCCGCGGCATGGGCCTCAAGACCCGGGCTACCTTCGAGGAGGCTCTGGAGGACGCCAAGAAGAAGTTCGTGGGCGAGAACCCCAACATCCTGGCTCTGCCCCAGACCTTCAAGCTGGGCGCCGTCCATCTGTGCATGAAGGACGACGATCTGAGCCGCGTGTAATTCTGCGCTGTACAAATGGCCGTGCTTTGAATCATCACTCACAGCACGGCCGTTTTGGTGACAAGACGCAGTCTTTGTGCTATAATACAGCCCGGATATGGCTTTGCCCCAGGAGGTCCCTGCGGCAAGAGTTTGAGATTTCAATGAAACAGGAGGTCCTGTATCCTATGAACATCACCATTTCCGATCTGCTCGATCTGTCCCACACCCTGGCCGGGGATTATCTCCGGCAGTTTCAGTACCCCTGGGAGGCCCTGGACGGCATCAAGGACCTGATCCTCTCCCTGGGCAGCCAGCTCTCCCCCGAGGAGTACAGCCAGCCCCAGGAGCACGTCTGGGTCCACAAAACCGCTGTGGTGGCCCCCACCGCCTACCTGGGTGCGCCCTGCATCATCGGCCCTGGGACCGAGGTGCGCCACTGCGCCTTTATCCGGGGCTCCGCTCTGGTGGGAGCCCACTGCGTGGTGGGCAACTCGGTGGAGCTGAAAAACGTCATTCTCTTCGACAACGTCCAGACCCCCCACTACAACTATGTGGGCGACTCCATCCTGGGCTACAAGAGCCACATGGGCGCCGGCTCCATCACCTCCAACGTCAAGTCCGACAAGACCCTGGTGGTGGTGAAGGGGGAGACCCCCATCCCCACCGGCCGGAAGAAGATGGGCGCCATCCTGGGCGACTTTGTGGAAGTGGGCTGCAACTCGGTCCTCAACCCCGGTACCATTCTGGGCCGCCACAGCAGCGTCTACCCCACCTCCTGTGTCCGGGGCGTCATTCCCGCCCACAGCATCTATAAGGACAAGGATCACATCGTCCTGCGGGAGGAGCAGTAACCATTTCACCTGTAAACAGCGCCCCGTTGGAGAGCTTTTCTCCAACGGGGCGCTGTTCTTTTCTATCCTATTGGCCATCCTGGGGCAGGCGGTCCAGCTGAGCCTGGGCGGCCTCCTGCACCGCCTGCCGGGCCTGCCGGAACCAGGCCAGCAGGGCCTTGGCCTGGGGCGTGATGGTGCTGCCGCCGCCCCCCAGGCCCCCCGCCTCGGTACTCACCAGGGGCATAGCCAGCCCACGCTCCGCCGTGTGGAGGATTCTCAGGGCTTTGGAGTAGGACAGTCCCATTTTCTGGGCGGCCGCCCGCAGGGAGCCGGTCCGCTCCACCTGCTCCAGCAGCTCCGCCGGTCCCGGCCCGAAGATCCGCCGCCCCGTCTCATCCGTCAGATAGAATTTTCCTTCCCCCCGCATGGCCCGCTCCCTTCTCTGCCGTCCGGCTGCTATGCCGGGCGGATTTTGCTTCTATGGCCATTATATCGTTGTGTTTTCAAAAACACAACGTAAATTTTCTTTATCGATTTACCCCATTACCACCAGGTAATCCTGGAAAACTTAGCACTTTTTATATTCGTTTTGTCTGTTTCACTTTTCTCATCCTCCCTTTGTCGGCACTCTTTCGGATTTTTCCAATCTTTGTTCGTGTCCGAACCATTCATTTGACTTTCCTGTACCAAAAGGTTTAAATATAATTATAGTTTAGTTTTAATCCTCATGATTCTGTTTTAAAGGAGAGGAGTATACCATGGAATATGTGAACGCATCGTCCGTCCAGCAAGTGCTGGACACGCTGGCTCAGGCCGATGGCGGAGCCGTGGTCTTGGCCGGCGGCACTGACCTGATGGTGGATTTCAAGGCCGGGAAGGTACAGCCCCAGGTGTGGGTGGATGTGACCCGGGTACCCGAGCTGTGCGGCATCACCGTGGAGGACGGCAAACTGGTCATCGGCGCCGCCGTCACCCTGACCACCATCGCCCGCTCGCCGCTGGTCCGCCAATACTTCCCCTCCCTGGCCCAGGGCTGCGGCACGGTAGGGTCCCTCCAGATCCGCAACTCGGCCACTCTGGTGGGCAACGTGGTCAGCGCCCAGCCCGCCGGCGACGGCGCCATGTCCCTGGCCCCCCTGGCCCCCACCTTTACCGTCCTGTCCGCCCAGGGGGAGCGGCAGCTGTCCATGGGTGAGATGTACGCCGGCTTCGCCCGCAGCACCATCGACCACAGCCGGGAGCTAGTGACCAAGATCTCCATTCCTCTGCCCCAGCCCGGGGAGGCCGCTTCCTTTGTGCGGCTGGAGCTGCGGAAATCCCTGTCCCTGCCCATGCTCAACTGCGCCGCCATGGTCCATGTAGAGGACGGCCTGGTCACCTGGGCCCGGATCACCATGGCCCCCGTGGGCGTGGGCCCCGTGCGGGCCCAGGCAGCCGAGGCCTTCCTGGCGGGCAAGCCTCTCACCGATGAGAACATGGCCCAGGCCGGACAGCTGGCCCTGGAAAACGCCAACCCCAGAAGCAACCCCCTGCGAGGCAGCCGGGAGTACCGGCTGGACACCCTGCCGGTGATCATCCGCCGGGCCCTGGAGGCCTGCCGGGATCAGCTGGCACATTGAGAGAAAGGCGGAATTGACATGGCTGTTTTACATACCACCATCAACGGCGAGGCCATTACGGCGGAGGTGGACCCCTCCATCTCCCTGGCCCAGTTCCTGCGGGACAATCTCTACCTCACCGGCACCAAGATCGGCTGCGGCAAGGGGGAGTGCGGCGCCTGCACCATCATCATGGACGGCAAATCGGTGACCTCCTGCATCATCCCCGTACTGCGGGCGGAGGGGGCCGTCATCCAGACCATCGAGGGTGTGGCCAAAAACGGCAAGCTCCACCCCCTGCAGGAGGAGTTTATCAACCAGGGGGCCGTCCAGTGCGGCTTCTGCACCCCCGGCATGATCATGTCGGCCAAGGCCCTGCTGGATGAGAACCCGGAGCCTAAAAAGGAGGAGATCCGGGAGGCTCTGGGCGGCAACATCTGCCGCTGCACCGGATACGTCAACATCGAGCGGGCGGTGGAGGCCGCCGCCCAGCGCATCCAGAAGGGGGAGTGAGGAGCATGAAATATGTAGGACAAAGCATTCCCCGTAACGACGGCTTTGACAAGGTTACCGGTCGGGGCCTGTTCACCTTCGACGTGACCCTGCCCCGGATGGTATACGGCAAGGTGCTGCGCAGCCCCTACGCCCACGCCAAGGTGCTGAGCATTGACACCTCCGCGGCCGAGGCCCTGCCCGGCGTGCGGGCGGTGTGCACCTTCAAGAACACCTCCAACAAGGTGTGGAATGGGGCGGCCCCCATGTTCATCACCCCCCTGCCCCACAAGCCGGTGCTGGATCAGACCATCTTCACCGACGAGCCCAAGTACATCGGCGACGAGGTGGCCGCCGTGGCCGCCGACACCGAGGCCATTGCCGAGCAGGCGGTGAAGCTCATTAAGGTAGAGTGGCAGGAGCTGCCCGCCGTCTACGACCCCCTGGAGGCCGTCAAGCCCGAGTCCCCCGAGGTCCAGCCCAAGTTTGCCAACCCCGATTTTCATAACATCTGCGGCGGGCCCATCGTGCTGGAATTCGGCGGCGATCCCACCTCCGCCTTTGACCAGTGCGACGCGGTGGTGGAGTACGACGTGACCCTGCCCCGGGTGAAGCAGGCCCAGATGGAGCCCCACGGCGCGGTGGCCACCTACAAACCCGACGGACGGCTGGAGGTCATCTGCACCACCCAGTCCCTCTACCCCACCAAGATGATTTTGGCCGAGGCCCTGGACCTTCCGGTGAGTAAGGTCACCGTGAAGAACGCCCCCTATGTGGGCGGCGGCTTCGGCGTGCGCATAGGCCTGTCCGGCAAGGCGGAGATTCTGGCGGCTGCCCTGTCCATGCAGTGCTTCCGCCCCGTCAAGCTGATCTACACCCGTGAGGAGGACTTCACCTGCTCCGACTCCCGCCACGGCGGCTATCTGAAGTGCAAGCTGGGCGCCAAGGCCGACGGCACCTTTGTGGCCATTGACACCCAGGCCTGGCTGAACACCGGCGCCTACGCCACCTTCGGCACCGACCTGGTGGGCGTGTGCGGCGCCTGCGGCACCGCCGGGGCCTACGAGATCCCCAACTTCCGCTACACCGGCTGGCCAGTGTACACCAACCAGATGACCGCCGGCGCCATGCGCGGCTTCGGCACCCCCCAGGGCAATGCCGTAGTGGAGCCCGCCATTGAGCTGATGGCGGAAAAGCTGGGTATGGACCCCATCGAGCTGCGGAAGAAGAACTCCACCCGGGAGGACACCAAGAACTGGTTCCCCTTCCCGCCTGGCTCCTGCGGCACCAACGAGTGCCTGGACAAGGCGGCCGCCGCCATCGGCTGGTATGACAAGCACGGCAAGGCCAATGAGCAGACCAGCCGCATCCGCCGGGGCGTGGGCATCTCCGCCGGTACCCACGTCAGCAACGCCGCCCCCTTCTGCGTGGACTACAACACCGTCATTCTCCGCATCGAGCGGGACGGCACCCTCTTCGTCAACTCCTCCATCCCGGAGATCGGCCCCGGCTCCACCACCGCCTGTCTCCAGGTGGCCGCCGACCTCATCGGGGTACCCTACAAGGACGCTGTCATGAAGTTCGGCGACACCGATGCCGCCCCCTTCGACATCGGCTCCCACGCCACCCGCACCCTGTACACCGTCAGCTATGTCATGGCCGACGCCGGTAAAAAGCTGCGGAAGGACATTTTTGACTGGGTGGGGCCCAAGCTGGGCATCGATCCGGAAAACCTGGATATGACCGACGGCATCATCACCTGCGACGGCAAGCAGGTGGCCACCCTGGCCGACATGGCCTCCCAGGCCCATCTGGAGGGCAAGCAGTTCCTTGCCTCCTCCTGCCAGGTGCCCCCCAACTGTCTCCCCTTCTACGCCCAGGCCGCCGAGGTGGAGGTGGACATGGAGACCGGCATGGTGAAGGTCATCAAGGTAGCCGCCGCCCACGACGTGGGCAAGGCGGTCAACCCGCCTCTGTGCCGGGGCCAGATCGAGGGCGGCGTGCTCCAGGGCGTGGGCTACGCCGTCCGGGAAGAGATGACCTATGTGGAGGGCAAGGGCTTCTACAACAAGGGCTTCCACTCCTATATGCTGCCCACCGCCGACGACCGGCCGGAGATCGAGTCCATCCTGGTGGAGAATCCGGACCCCTCCGGCGTATTCGGCATCATCGGCATCGGCGAGTGCGGCGTCAACCCCACCCTGGCCGCCATCGGCAACGCGGTGGCCGACGCCACCGGTGTGCGCTTCCATGAGTTCCCCCTGACCCCCTGCCGGGTGCTGGCGGGCCTGAAGGCGGCAGGCAAAGCGTAAGCGCCTTGACAGACCCCATACCCTCCGTGTATCATGGGAGAACAGAATCGCACGGAAAGGGGCGCGGTCATGGAAGAGAACAAACCCTATTGGGAAGGCAAGCACTTCTCCTTCTACACCAACAAGGAGTGCGAGTACTACCCCTGCCACAAGGTCCCCGAGGGACAGGACTTCAACTGCCTGTTCTGCTACTGCCCGCTATATATGCTGGGCCGGGACTGCGGCGGCAACTTCAAGTATCTGGACAGCGGCATCAAGGATTGCAGCAACTGTACCCTCCCCCACAAGCGGGAGAACTACGGCTACATCGCCGCCAAATTCCAGGAGATCGCCAAGGCCATGGCCGACCGGGAGCGGGAAGCCGAACAGAAGTAACACGCGCAAAAGGGTCAGCTGTCAAACAGCTGGCCCTTTCTTTTTGATAAGCGATAGGATTTTCCCCCCATCTGTGATATAATGTTTCCCAATTCCCCAAGCAAAGGAGCTGCTTCCATGAAGATTATTGACATTTTGAACCAGGACCGCCCCACGCTGTCCTTTGAGGTTTTCCCCCCCAAGACCAGCGACACCTATGACTCGGTAGCCAAGGCCACCCAGGACATCGCCGCCCTGCGCCCTGACTTTATGAGCGTCACCTACGGCGCCGGCGGCGGCACCAGCGACTACACCGTTGGCATTGCCGCCGGCATCCAGCAGCAGTACGGCGTGGACGTGCTGGCCCACCTGACCTGCGCCTCCTCCACCCGGGACCACGTGGCCCAGGTGCTGGAGCACCTGAAGGAAAAGGGCATCCAGAACGTGCTGGCCCTGCGGGGCGACATTCCTGAGGGAGGCGCTCCCGCCCACGACTACCAGTACGCCGCCCAGCTGGTCAAAGACATCAAGGCCCACGGCGACTTCTGCATCGGTGGCGCCTGCTACCCCGAGGGACACCCCGAGTCCCCCACTAAGAACGCCGACATCGACCACCTGAAAGCCAAGGTGGAGGCGGGCTGCCAGTTCCTCACCACCCAGATGTTCTTTGACAACAACATCCTCTACAACTTCCTCTACCGCATCCGGGAGAAGGGGATCACCGTGCCGGTGGTGGCGGGCATCATGCCGGTGACCAACGGCAAGCAGATCGCCCGCATCTGCAAGTTGTCCGGCACCTACCTGCCCGAGCGGTTCAAGGCCATTGTGGACCGGTTCGGGGACAACCCCGCCGCCATGCGCCAGGCCGGTGTGGCCTACGCCGCCGAGCAGATCATCGACCTCATCGCCAACGGCGTGGAGCACATCCACATCTACTCCATGAACAAGCCCGAGATCGCCGCCTCCATCCAGGCCAGCCTGTCGGAGGTCCTGAAATGATCCACACCCCCCGGTCCGAGGCCCTGCGCTATCTGGGCTACCGGGGCGCCCAGCCCGACGAGGCCACCGCCGCCCTGCTGGAAGAGCGCATCCAGGCGGTGGAGGAGGCCGCCGACCCCCGGTGGACTTCTCTGGAGGTCCCCCTCACCCTCCGCCCCGGCGGAGTGGAGCTGGGGGACTGGTCCATTGACAGCGAAAAGCTGCGGGCCCACCTGGACGGCTGCACCGCCGCCATCCTCTTCGGGGCCACCCTGGGAGTGGGGGTGGACCGGCTCATCGCCCGCTCGGCGGCGGGCCAGGTGGCCCGGGCCGCCTTGGACCAGGCGGTAGCCGCCGCCCTCATCGAGGCGGTATGCGACCACGCTTGCGATCAGCTGGCCCAGCGCTATCCCGGCAAATACCTGCGCCCCCGGTTCAGCCCCGGCTACGGGGACTTCCCCCTCACCGCCCAGCCCGAACTGCTGCGGCGGTTGGACAGTCCCCGGAAGATCGGCCTTACCGCCACCGACACCTGCCTGCTGGCCCCCATCAAGTCGGTGACGGCGGTGATCGGCCTGGCCAAAACCCCGGGCAAGTGCCACGCCGGGGGCTGCGCCACCTGTTCCAAGGTAAATTGCACGTTCAGGAGAGATGCCAAATGAAATTCATCGACGCGCTGCACAGCCAGCGCCTGTTTTTTGACGGCGGCACCGGCACCCTGCTCCAGGCCCAGGGTCTGAAGGGCGGCGAGCTGCCCGAGACCTGGAACCTGCTCCATCCGGACCGCATTTCCGCCCTCCACCGGGCCTACCTGGCGGCGGGGAGCAATATCCTGTGTACCAACACCTTCGGAGCCAACGGCCTGAAGTTTCCCGCCGGCGGGGAGTTTGATCTGGAGGCGCTGGTGACCGCCGGTGTACGTCTGGCCTGCGAGGCCAGGGACGCCGACCCCCGGCCCGACGTGTTCGTGGCCCTGGACATGGGGCCCACCGGCAAGCTGCTCAAGCCCATGGGCGACCTGGACTTTGAGGACGCGGTGGCCCTGTACGCCCAGGTGGTAAAAGCGGGGGCCGCCGCCGGGGCCGACCTGGTACTTATCGAAACCATGAGCGACTCCTACGAGGCCAAGGCCGCCGTGCTGGCCGCCAAGGAGAACTGCGACCTGCCGGTGGTGGTGACCACCGTGTACGGGGAGAACGGCAAGCTGCTCACCGGCGGCACCCCCGCCTCCACCGTGGCCCTGCTGGAGGGCCTGGGCGTGGACGCTCTGGGCGTCAACTGCGGCCTGGGCCCCGCCCAGATGCTGCCCATCGTGAAGCAGCTGGTGGAATATGCCTCGGTGCCTCTGATCGTCAACCCCAACGCCGGTCTGCCCCACGCCTGCGACGGCTGCACCGTCTTTGACGTGGGCCCGGCGGAGTTTGCCGTCCACATGGGGGCCATCGCCGACCTGGGCGTCCAGGTGCTAGGCGGCTGCTGCGGCACCACCCCCGACCACATCAAGGCGGCCGTGGAGGTGTGCCGGGACAAACCCTTTACCCCTGCCGTAGACCGCGTCCGCACCCTGGTGTCCTCCTATGCCCAGGCGGTGGAGATCGGCCCCGCCCCGGTGGTCATTGGCGAGCGCATCAATCCCACCGGCAAGAAGAAGTTCCAGCAGGCCCTGCGGGACCACAACATTGAGTACCTCCTCAACGAGGCCTTTGCCCAGGAGGAGGCGGGGGCCCAGGTACTGGACGTGAACGTGGGCCTGCCCGAGATCGACGAGCCCGCCCTGCTGGTGGAGGTGATGGAGTCCCTCCAGGCTGTCCTCCCTCTCCCCCTCCAGTTGGATACCTCCGACCCGGAGGCCATGGAGCGGGCCATGCGCCGCTACAACGGCAAGCCCATGCTCAACTCGGTGTCCGGCAAGGCCGAAAGCATGGCCGCCCTCTTCCCTCTGGTGAAGAAGTACGGCGGCGTGGTGGTGGGCCTGGCCCTGGACGAGAACGGTATCCCTCCCACGGCGGAGGGCCGGCTGGCCATTGCCAAAAAGATCTGCGACACCGCCGCCCAGTACGGCATCCCCAGAAAGGAGATCGTCATCGATCCCCTGACTCTCACCATCTCCTCCGAGCCGGAGGCCGCCAAGATTACCCTGGAGGCGGTGGGCCGCATCAAGAAGGAACTGGGGGTATCCACCATCCTGGGCGTATCCAACGTGTCCTTCGGTCTCCCCAAGCGGGAGCTGGTGAACACCGCTTTCTTTACCATGGCCCTCCAGCAGGGGCTGGACTGCGCCATCCTCAACCCCAACAACGCCGCCATGATGGGGGCCTGGCGGGGCTATCAGGCCCTGATGGGTCTGGACCCCCAATGCGGCCTCTACATCGCCGCCTACGGCGGGCAGGAAACTCCTGCCGCCCCGGTGGCCGCCGGGGATGGTCCCTCCCTCACCGACTGCGTCCTGCGGGGCAGCAAGGAGGGAGCGGCCCAGGCCGCTCAGGCCGCCCTGGACGGCGGCAAGCCCCCCCTGGACATCGTGGACAGCGTGCTCATCCCCGCCCTGGACCAGGTGGGTCAGGGCTTTGAGAAGGGCACCCTCTTCCTGCCCCAGCTGCTCATGAGCGCCGAGGCTGCCAAGGCCGCCTTTGAGGTGGTACAGAATGCCATGTCCGGCGAGGACCGGCCCAGCCAGGGGGCCGTGGTGCTGGCCACCGTCAAGGGGGACATCCACGACATCGGCAAGAACATCGTTAAGGTCCTGCTGGAAAACTACAGCTTTGCCGTCATCGACCTGGGCCGGGACGTGGCCCCGGAGCGCATCGTGGAGGCCGCCGGACAGCCCGGCGTGAAACTGGTGGGCCTCAGCGCCCTGATGACCACCACCGTGGTGAGCATGGAGGAGACCATCCGCCAGCTGCGGGAGACCTGCCCCCAGGTGAAGATCGTGGTGGGCGGCGCGGTGCTGACCCCCGCCTACGCCGACCAGATCGGGGCGGACTGCTACGCCAAGGACGCCATGGCCACCGTCCGGTACGCCAAGGAGATCTATCAGGGCTGACAAACATAAAAAGGACCGCTGCGATGCAGCGGTCCTTTTTTCATCTATGAAATTCCGGGAAGGGCTCCAGAGTGCGCTCCAGAATGCCGTTGAGGGAGGCGATCAGGATGCCGTAGTTGGTGATAGGGATGCCCTGATCGGCGGCGGTGCGCTGGCGGTACTTCATCTCCCGCTCCCCCAGGGTGCAGCCTCCGCAGTGAATCACCAGCTTGTAGGGCGTCAAGTCCTCCGGGTACTCCCGACCGGAGCAGAAGGTGTAGTCCGGCTCCACCCCGGTGGCTTCCTTGATCCAGCGGGGCAGCTTTACCGTGCCGATGTCCTCGCACTGGCGGTGGTGGGTGCAGCCCTCGGCGATAAGCACCTTGTCCCCGGCCCTCAGCTCCTTCACCGCCCGGGCCCCCTCCACCGTGAGGGCCAGATCGCCCTTGTACCGGGCCATAAGGATGGAGAAGGAGGTGAGGGGCACCTCACGGGGCACGATCTTGGCCACCTTTCCGAACACCTGGCTGTCGGTGACCACCAGACGGGGCGGCTTGGGCAGCCCCGCCAGGGTGAGGGCCAGCTCGGTGTCCCGGCACACCAGGGCGGCAGCTCCCGCCTCCAGCACGTCCCGGATGGTCTGCTGCTGGGGCAGGATCAGCCGGCCCTTGGGGGCCGCCTTGTCGATGGGCACCACCAGCACCACCGTGTCGCCAGGCTGAAGAAGATCGGCGATGAGGGGCCGCTTTGGGCCCTCCTGCCCCGCCAGCCGGGCGGCCTTCTCCTTCAATTCGTGGATGTGGAGCCCGGTGAGGGCGCTCACCCACAGGGTATTCTCCCCCGCCTCGGGCACGCTGTCCAGCAGGTCGGCCTTGTTCCAGGCCAGCAGATAGGGGATGCCCTTATCCTTGATAAGAGAAATCAGTTCCTCCTCTGCCTTGCCCAGGGGCTGGGTGGCGTCGGCCACCAGAATGGCAAGGTCGGTCTTGTTCAGCACCTGCCGGGTTTTTTTCACCCGCAGTTCACCCAGGGCGCCCTCGTCGTCGATGCCGGGGGTGTCGATGATCTGCACCGGGCCCAGAGGGAGCAGCTCCATGGCCTTGTACACCGGGTCGGTGGTGGTTCCCTTCACGTCGGACACGATAGCCAGATCCTGTCCGGTAAAGGCGTTGACCAGGCTGGACTTGCCGGCGTTGCGCCGGCCGAAAAATGCGATGTGGACCCGCTCGCCGGCGGGGGTAGCGTTCAGGCTCATAGGAAAGACCTCCTTATTCGGATAGCAGACAGGGCGGCCCGGAGGCCGCCCCGTTGCGAACATTCAAGTCATAGGATCAGAACCGGAAATCCCGCTCGCCCTGGGCGATCTTCACCAGCCGTTCGGCCACGATCTCCTTCACCTTGGGATTGGTGATGTAGGCCTGCTGCTGGACGATGACCTGTTCGCCCACCGCCTTCGTCTCGGGGGCGGCATAGTCCATCAGGTACTCCTTCAAGGTCATGAGGGCGTTGGGCAGGCAGCAGTTCTGGATCTGGCCCGCCTTGCACAGGGACATGAACCGGTCGCCGGTGCGGCCCTCCCGGTAGCAGGCGGTACAGAAGGAGGGCACATAGCCCAGCTCCATCAGCCAGCGCACCACCTCGTCCAGGGTACGGGTGTCGGACACGTCGAACTGGGCGGAGGACTCCTCCTCCGGCTCCTGCTCCACATAGCCGCCCACGCTGGTGCGGGACCCGCCGGAGATCTGGGAGATGCCCAGCTCCAGCACCCGCTGGCGCACCTTCTGGGACTCACGGGTGGAGATGATCATGCCGGTGTAGGGCACTGCCACCCGGATGCAGGCCACGATCTTTTCAAAGATCTCGTCGGAGATGCCGTTGTCAAAGGCGCCGGGGTCGATATCGTCGGCGGGGCACACACGGGGCACGCTGATGGTGTGGGGGCCTACGCCGAACACCGCCTCCAGGTGCTCGGCGTGCATCAGCAGACCGGCAAACTCATAGCGGTACAGCTCCAGACCGAAGAGCACGCCCAGGCCCACGTCGTCGATGCCGCCCTCCATGGCCCGGTCGTGGGCCTCGGTGTGATAGGCGTAGTTGCTCTTGGGTCCGGTGGGATGGAGCTTCTCATAGCTCTCCTTGTGGTAGGTCTCCTGGAACAGGATGTAGGTGCCGATCCCGGCCTCCTTCAGCTTGCGGTAGTCCTCCACCGTGGTGGCGGCGATGTTCACGTTCACCCGGCGGATTGCCCCGTTCTTGTGCTTGATGGAGTAGATGGTCTTGATGGACTCCAGAATGTACTCCAGAGGATTGTTCACCGGGTCCTCGCCCGCCTCCAGCGCCAGCCGCTTGTGGCCCATGTCCTGGAGGGCGATGACCTCGGCCCGGATCTCCTCCTGGGTCAGCTTCTTGCGGGGGATGTGCTTGTTCTTGGCGTGGTAGGGGCAGTAGAGGCAGCCGTTGACGCAGTAGTTGGACAGATACAGGGGGGCGAACATGACAATGCGGTCCCCGTAAAAGTCCTTCTTGATCTGGCGGGCCAGCTCATAGATCTCCTGGTTCTTGTCCTCCAGCTCGCAGGCCAGCAGCACGGAGGCCTCCCGGTGGGTTAGGCCCTTGCGGAGCCTGGCCTTTTCCAGGATAGCGTCGATGACGGCCACATCGTTCTTATGGGCATCGGCGTAGGCCAGGGAGTCCAGGATCTCCTGGTGGTTGATGAAGTCCTCTGCTTTTCTGGATTTGGGATCGTACATGGGGATTACTTCCTTTCTTTTGGGTCAGGGCAAACCCTTCCCCGTCAGTTTTTTCTCTTTCTAATCAGGAAAGTCTCCACGGTGGACGGCCACGGTGCAGCCGATGGCGGCCAGGCGTTTCCGCAGGCCCGCCAGGTGCTCGGCGGCCTCGTCTCCCGTGCAGAGTTTGTTGTCGTAAAGGGTGTATTTCTCCCGGGTGTCGGGGGGCGACAGATTGGGCATTACCACGTTGGCCCCCGCCAGAATGCCCAGCTCCCTCCCCTGGGGATGGATGGTGCCCAGGGCAGTGGTGGCGGGCAGCAGCACACGGGGCAGGGTGAGCCGCACCAGAGAGAGCAAAATCAGGGTGTCCTCCAGGGTACCCGGCCTCTCCCCGGCAAAGGGGGTGTCCTTCTGGGGGATGAAGGGCCCCAGGCCCACCATGTGGGGCTGGAAGTCCTGGAGGAAGCAGAAGTCCTCCGCCAGGGTGTCCGCCGTTTGCCCCGGGGAGCCCACCATGAACCCGGCTCCCACCTGGTAGCCGATGTCCTTCAAGGTACGCAGGCAGTCCATCCGGTGGGCCAGGGTCAGCTCCGGGGGATGGAGTTTGCCGTAGTGAACGGCGTCCGCCGTCTCGTGGCGAAGGAGATACCGGTCGGCTCCGGCGTCAAACCAAAGCTGGTACACCTCCCGGTCAAACTCCCCCAGGGAGAGGGTAATGGCGCAGTCCGGGAAGCGGCCCTTGATGGCCGCCACCGTCTCCGCCACCCAGCCGGGGGTAAGCCCCCGGTCCTCGCCCCCCTGGAGCACGAAGGTGCGGAAGCCCCAGCCGTAGCCCTTTTCGCAGCAGGCCAGAATGGTGTCCCGGTCCAGCCGGTAACGGGTTGCATGGCGGTTATCCCGCCGGATACCACAATACAGACAGTTATTTTTGCAGATATTACTACACTCAATTAACCCCCGGACGTAGATCTGATCCCCGTACCACCGGCGGCGCTCCTCCAGTCCCCGGGCAAAGAGGTCCTGCTGATCCAGGCTGTGCCGACCGGCCAGCAGGGTTCGCCACTCGTCCCGGTCCAGCCGCCGCTGACGGCACAGCTTGTCCAGCAGCTCACTCATTGGGCAGCTTGGAGTACACCGCCTTGCAGCTCACTCCGGGCAGCATACCGGCCTTGCCGGACAGGGCGCTGATGGCATCGGCGGGGGCGTCCAGCACGATGGAGATGATGTTCACCTTCCGTTCCCGGTAGGGGATGCCCATCCGGCCGATGATATAGTCCTTGTATTCGTGGAGCAGGGCGTTGAGCTCCTCCACGGAGTCTGGGTTCTCCACCACCACGCCCAGCAGGGCCACGCGGGTCTCTTCCATAGCAATTTCCTCCTTGCAAAAAATGACAAATGGCGCACCCAAAAAGGGTGCGCCACAGCATACGTTCGTTCTGTCCGGCGACCCTTTCCCGTCAGGCTGTTACCCCTTTCGCGTCAGTGTCGGTTGTTAAATTATACTGCACATTTTAGTTTTTGTAAAGTCCTTTTTGGCACCATTGTATTTTGCACCAAAATACGGTAGGATATGGTTTGCTAAGTCCTCGACCGACATCGACATTTTTCAAAAAATTTTCTGAAGATAAAACCGTCCCTTTCCCCGGCATCACTAACAAGAGAAAGCCACCATCCGTTCTATGGATCAAAAGAGAGAAAGGAAGTCTGATTATGATGGTACGCAACTGGTGTGTGAAAGTAAGCGCCCTGGCTCTGGCCGGGGTCATGTCCCTGTCCGTCCTGCCCGCCCAGGCGGCGGAGTACGCCGATCTGGGTCAGGACCACTGGGCCTACGAGGAGATGACCCGAGCGGTGGAGCTGGGCATCCTTCAGGGGGTGGGAAACAACCAGCTGGCCCCTGCCCTCACCATGAGCTGGGGCCAGTTCCTGGCTCTGGTCACCCGGACCTTCGCCCCCGACGACTACCAGAGCGCCCTGGACCAGGGAGCGGCCTGGGATGAGGCGGGCTATCTGGCGGCAGCATCCGCCGGCATCCTGCGGGAAGAGGACGCCCTGTCTGTCAGCCCCGAGCAACTGGGGGAGAGCATTACCCGGGAGGACGCGGCGGTGTTGCTCTACCGCGCCATACCGGAGGAAATCCAGGAGAAATACGCCCATCCGGAAAATGAGGCCCTCTTCACCGACTTTGACCAGATGGATGAGGTCCATCAGGCGGCGGTATCCGCTCTGGCTGACACTCAGGTATCCTCCGGCAAGCCCGACGGCTCCTTTGGCCGAACCGATCCCATCCAGCGGTGCGACGGCACGGTGCTACTGATGCGCACCCTAAATGTGGTGGACCGGGCCCGGACCGGCGAGACCGTCACCATCACGCTGTACGGAGTGGACAGCGAGAGCGGTCAGGAGCTGTTCCGCCAGGAGTATGTAACCGAGGTCGGGGCCTACCTATACGGCCTGCTGGAGGACGCCCCCCAATACTATGTCTTTGATGGATTTCAGGGGGGCGGCACTGTGACCTCCGCCTGCGCCAGCTACTGTGCCCAGTACCGGCCCATGACCCAGGCCGAGCGGGAGGAAGCCGACTTCTGGGACAAGGTGGACCAGGGGCTGGCCAGCGCGGACGACTACTGGACCCAGCCCTTCTGGCTGTCCATGCAGGGCGAGAACGAAGCCAAGCACAACCTGCTCTTCGGCTCTACGGAAAAGCGCCGCTTTGACAGCCAGGCGGAGGCCCAGGCCGCTATGACCACCATTACGGTACCCATCTGGACGCTGTCCAACGGGGTGAAAAAGGCCTCTACCACCACCCTCCAGGTCCACGCCGCCATTGCCGACGATGTAAAGGCCATCTTTACCGAGATCTACAATGACCCGGAGCAGTTCCCCATCAACGGCACCAGCAGCTTCCGCTATGTGGAGGGTACCACCGGCGAGCACAACTGCGGCACTGCCATTGACCTGAACGCCAATGAGAACTACCAGATCCGGGACGGTCAGGTGCTGGTGGGCAGCTGCTGGGAGCCGGGGACCAACCCCTACTCCATCGCTCCGGACAGCTCGGTGGTCCGTATCTTCGAGGCCCACGGCTGGAGCTGGGGCGGCGACGCCTGGGCCGCCGACAGCGACGACGCCACCGGCTACCACGACTATATGCACTTCTCCTACATGGGCGGCTGAGCTGAAATAAAAAAGGACCCGCTGCTGTTGCAGCGGGTCCTTTTTTATTTCGGTCAAGCGGGCTTAGAAGCCTGTTACACAGGCTCGGCCACCACTTCAGCCTTGATGAGGTTGGTGGTACCGGACTTGCCCAGAGGCACGCCGGCGGTGATAACCACGGTCTCACCGGGCTTCACGATGCCCTCCTTGCGGGCCACGTCCACGGCCATGGAGAACATCCGGTCGGTGGAATCCACCTCGCCGGACAGCAGGGGCTTCACGCCCCAGGAGATGGCCAGCTGACGGCGGGTAGACTCGTTCTGGCACAGAGCCACGATGGGGCAGGCGGGACGGAAACGGGAGATCACCTTGGCGGTGTAGCCGGACTTGGTGGCCGCCAGGATGGCGGTGGCGTTCAGGTCCATAGCGGTCAGGCAGCAGGAGTGGGTGATAGCGTCGTTGATGCCGCCGATCTCAGGCAGCAGGTTGCGCTCCCGGAAGCGGTTCCAGTAGCGAATGGAGTTCTCGGCGGAGGTGACCACGTCCACCATGGTCTGAAGGGCCTCCACGGGGTACTTGCCGGAGGCGGTCTCGCCGGACAGCATCACGCAGGAAGTGCCGTCAAACACGGCGTTGGCCACGTCGGACACCTCGGCACGGGTGGGACGGGGATTGCGGATCATGGAGTCCAGCATCTGGGTGGCGGTGATAACGGGCTTGCCCTGCCGGATGGTGGCCTTGATCATCTTCTTCTGGAGGATGGGCACCTCGTGGGCGGGGATCTCCACGCCCAGGTCGCCGCGGGCCACCATGACGCCGTCAGCGGCCTCGAGGATGGACTCCAGGTTGTCCACGCCTTCCCGGTTCTCAATCTTGGCAATGATGCGGATGTTCTCGCCGCCCTCATGCTTGTTCAGCTCGGCGCGAATATCCTCCACGTCGCTGGCCTTCCGAACGAAGGAAGCGGCAATGAAGTCGAAGTCGTTCTCGGCAGCAAACTTCAGGTCGTCCTTGTCCTTCTCGGTGAGGGAGGGGAGCATGATGCTCACATCGGGGATGTTGATGGACTTGTTATTGGAGAGGGGGCCGCCGTTCTCCACGGTGCAGTGGATGTTGTGGCCTTCCACCTTCTCAACCAGCAGCTCGATCAGACCGTCATCCACCAGGATGCGGCAGCCGGGGCCCACTTCTTCATGCAGATTCAGATAAGTCACGGACACCTGCTTCTCGTTGCCCTCCACCTCATCGGTGCTCAGGACAAACTCCTGACCCTTCTCCAGGGTCACGGGGCCATTCACAAAGGACTTGATACGGATCTCAGGGCCCTTGGTATCCAGAATGGTGGCCACAGGGCGGCCCAGGGTGTCCCGGACGGACTTCAGCATGGTCAGCCGGGCCAGCTGCTCGGCGTGGCTGCCATGAGAGAAGTTGAAGCGGGCGGCGTCCATACCAGCCAGAATCAGCTGACGGATGGTCTCCTCATTGTCCACAGCGGGACCCAGGGTGCAGATGATTTTTGTCTTTCTCATTTCCTACCTCCATAGGTATGCAAATATGACTCTAAAAAAATCCGGGACTATCATACACCAATCTTTCCGTTTTGCATAGAGGTAATTTTCATTTTAACCAACTTTCGGAGGTTTTTATCAGAAATATTTACAGTTGATACGCGCTAAGCATAAAAAAAGACTGTCCCTTCACTCAGGAACAGCCTTTTTTTCCACTATTTTGTGTTTGCTTACCATTTTAGCGGCACCTAAAGCTATACTAACTGGTTTCTCTTTCCGCGAGACAGCCGCAGGGCCGCCAGACAGAAGAGCACACCCAGGCAGCCCGAGGCAATGCAGGCCGCCAGCATCAGATTGACGCCCCCCAGATCCAGAGTCCAGCCGGCCAGCACGCCGCCCATCATACCGCCCAGACCATTGGAGGCCACCATCATCACGGTCTGCCCCCGCACCCGGTCGGCGGCGGGCACCGACTCGTTGACGAAGTACACCGAGGCCGGGGTAAACAGGCCGTAGCCCAGCACCTGAATGGGCTGAACCGCCAGTACACCCAGGCAGTTAAAGGTACACAGCAGCAGCACGCCTTTCAGGGTGCCGAAGATCATACTCAGCATCAGCAGCTTTCCGCTGCCCAGCCGCCGCAGCAGCTTCTGGAAGAAGAAGGCGGTGGGCAGTTCGGAGGCTCCCATCAGGAAGAGGGCAATACCCAGGTCGGAGTCGGTGCCTCCCCGGCTGTTGACGATGTTCACCAGGAAGTTGGACAGAGGCATGATGCCGGTAAGGCCCAGGAACACCCCCACCAGCATCAGGGTAAAGCAGGGATTGCTCCGCAGCAGGGACAGAGCGGACTGGGGCTTGGGGCCCTCCTCCCCGGCCTGTCCACCCTTGCCCCGGTAAGCCGGGTAGGTGACCACCAGCAGGATCTCCAGCACCACCAGGGCCAGATGGGTGAGCAGGGTGCTCTCCATGCCCAGCCGGCCCGCCTGGAAGCCCAGCACCACGCACACCACCGCGTAGGCCAGGGAGCCGATGCCCCGGCCCAGGCTGTAGCGGATGGGCATACCCTCATTGATGAACTGCACCGCCATGGCGTCCATCAGAGGGTAGGAGGACACCTCCAGGCCGCCGATGACCACCCACACCAGCGTGGTCTCCCACAGGCCCATGCCGGGGGACAGCCAGTACCAGGCTCCCGCCGCCACCGAGATGAGCAGGGACAGGCCCACGATATACTTCAGGGGAATGCGGGGATGCCGGTCGGCAAAGCCTCCCAGCAGGGGCTGAAACACGATGCCCGCCAGACAGCGCACCGCCGTCATCAATCCCGCCTCGCTGTTGGAGAAGCCCCGCTCCAGCAGCAGAGCGGTCTGGTAGGCCACAATGGCAGCAAACATAGCCCAGAAGCCCGCCTGCATGGCAATATAGTGATAGTCCAGCCGCCGCAGGGAGGGCCTGCGCTCACTCAGTTCCACTTGGTTCACTCCGTTCCTTCAAAAGCAAACATATTCTCCAGGCCGGTAGAGCTGGCGGCATACATGGTCATCACCAGATCGGGCTCCAGCGCCTCAAGGGTCTCCATCAGATCCCCCTGGTAGTAGCGCAGGTCGATGGTGGTCAGCTCCGAACAGGACAGGGCCAGGAAGGGGGCCAGCGCGCAGGAGAAGGACTCCCGCAGCAGCACGATCCTGGGCCCGTTGGGGTTGTTGTGGTTGGTCATGGTGGCCATACCGTAGTCGCCGCCGGAGTAGTAGGTGTAGGGGTTGCCGTTGAACCAGTCCATCTTCTCCACCCGCTCGGGGAAGCACACCGACTGGTTGAAGGGGCCGGTGCGCTCAAAGCCGCCGTCGGTGCTGGCATAGGTAAGATTGGTCTCAAATTTGGGGGTATAGATGGTGAAATCGTCCACCCCGGCGTAGAGGGACCCCACCCGTTTGCCCTGGCTGCCCAGGAAAAAGTCCTCCAGCACCGCGGTGGACCAGTTGGCGGGATCGGTAAGATAGGATGGGGTGACGAACCCATAGTTGTGGTCCAGCAGCTGGGCCAGGTTCTGCCAGGCAAAGAAGGCGGCCTCCGGCTTCCAGTGGTGGTCGGTATTGAAGAACCAGCCGGAATAGATACCATTGCTCTCAAAGAAGGGCCGCAGATCGAAATAGCTGGTGCCCGACTGATCCAGTTTCTCCAGGAAGGCATCGGCAGTGGAGTTTCCGTTCTCCGCCATGCCTACAGGCAGCAGGTCCTGCCCCCGCTGGATCTTCTGGGGCGCCATCACAAAGAGATAGGGAATACCCTGCTCCTCCAGCGCCTGGGCCAGATCGGCCGTAGCGGCGGCGTTGGCCTCCACGCTTTCCGCAGGCTGGGCGGTGCTGTCCGGCTTGACGAAGTTCAGCGCCCCGGTGGACAGCTTGACCACGGTGTTTTCATCCACCGCATCCTCCACCATCCTGCGGCCGGTGATGCGCTGGATGCCGCCGTAGAGCTGGATGAACAGATGGTCCCGGTCCAGATCCTGATTGACGGCGGTCTCCGCCTGGGCCAGGAAGGTAGTCACATCCTTGTCCTTGGCAAAGGTTTTGAGCAGGGCCTCAAAGCTGCCCTCCCGCCCCAAAAAGGAGGTGAGCAGCAGCACGAAGCCTCCCGCCATCAGCAGCAGGAACAGGCAGGCGGTTATGGTATTGCGTCGTTTCATTGAGCCGCTCCTTGTCAGAAGTTGAAGTAGATAAAGGGATTATAGGTGCCCTTGATGATAAAGCTGGCCGACACCAGGAACACCCCGGCAATAAGCAGGGCGTAGCCAAGATCCAGCAGCACACAGTTGCGCTTGCTGGCCCAGTCCCGCAGCTTGGGGGCCACCGGAGCCGCAAAAACCACGGCGGCCAGCAGAGGCAGCCAGCATTCGGTGAGATAGAGCACAGTCAGCCCGTCTCCCAGCCCGGCGCCGAAGCCGAACATGGCCTGGAAATACTGCAGGGCCGCGCCGATGCTGTCCGAACGGAAGAACACACAGGTGAGCAGGAAGGTCATCAGGGGATAGAGCCACCGGAAGAACTTAGGCCAGCCCCGGCCCAGGCCGCCGTATTTCTCCAGCATGAGCATGGCAAAGTTGATCATGCCCCAGGCCAGATAGGTCCAGTTGGCTCCGTGCCAGATGCCGGTACACAGCCACACCATAAAGATGTTGCGGATCAGTTTGGCCTTGCTGTCCACCCGGCTGCCCCCAAGAGGGATATATACATAGTCCCGAAACCAGGTGGCCAGAGAGATGTGCCACCGCCGCCACAGGTCGGCCAGAGAGTTGGCGGCAAAGGGATAATTGAAGTTCTCCAGGAAGTGAAATCCAAACATCCTGCCCAGACCGATGGCCATGTCGGAATAGCCGGAGAAGTCGTTGTACAGCTGGAGGATGTAAGCCACCGCTCCCAGCCAGGCAAAGGAGGTGGTCAGTCCATCTCCCGCCATACCGTAGGCCCGGTCGGCGATGATGGCCAGCTGATTGGACAGCAGCACCTTCTTGCCCAGGCCTACAACAAACCGGGCGCAGCCGGCGGAGAAGTTCTCCCAGCTCTCCTTCCGGTTGTCGATCTGGTCGGCCACCGTCTCATATTTGACGATGGGGCCGGCAATAAGCTGGGGAAAGAAAGAGATGTACAGTCCCACCTTCAGAGGGGAACGCTGCACCTTTCCCCGGTCCCGATGGACGTCCAGCACATAGCTGAGGGCCTGGAAGGTAAAGAAGGAAATGCCGATGGGCAGTTCGATTACCGGGATCACAAAGCTGGCACCCAGGCCATTTAGAATACCCAGAGTAAACATCAGGTATTTAAATACAAACAGAACACCCAAATTGATCAGCAGGGCCAGCAAAATGGGGGCCCTGCAGGATCTGTCCCGCCGCTTGTTGTAATCTACCCACAGGCCGAAAAAGTAGTTAATCACAATGGACCCTATCATCACCAGCACAAACCAGGGCTCGCCCCAGGCATAGAAGCCCAGGGAGGCCAACAGCAGGAATACATTCTGTGCCTGCCGGAACCGGCGCAGGGGCACATAGTAGATGATGAGCACCAGGGGCAGGAACAGAAAAAGAAATACGGAACTGGAAAAGAGCACTCAGTTGCCTCCTTTAAGTCAGGTAGCGCCCCACCAGGGGGATCTTGGAGATGAGCCAGGCCACGGCGAAGGAACACAGGAATACCGCCGCCGTCAGGGCGGGCACCGCCAGCACCGGCGGAATGGCGAGAACGGTGATGTTCAGCCGGTCCAGCAGGATGAGGAAAAAGACATGGATCAGGTACACCCCAAAGGACACCTGCGCCACCGAACTCATCCGCTGGCGGCGGGAGCGCTCCTCGCTGACGCCCAGTACATAGCGGAAGAATACAAAGACCGCCACGCTCATCAGGGCGATGTTGGGACTATCATAGTTATAGAGGGTCTGGGCAAAGACGCCCCGCTGCTGGGACAGCCAGGCGGTGCCGCCCACAGTGACCACCGCCCCCAGGATGCCTAGGATGTAGATGAGATACTCCGCCACCCGGTTGAGGGTGTAGGTTTTCAGATAGTAGCCCAGCACATAGTAGCCCACATAGCCCAGCACCAGGTGGAGATTCAGGTTGTTCACCCACAGGCTCACCGCCTCATGGGGCCACAGCCGCAGCAGGGTGGGCAGCAGGTTGGCAAACACAAAGCACAGCAGGAAGAACCAGTGGAAGTCCGCCCGGCTGCCCCCCCGCACAAAGGCCCGGAGAATGGGGGTGATGAGGTACAGGCCCACGATCATATACAAAAACCACAAGTGGAAGTGGGTCTTGCCCTGGAGCACCTGCCAGAGGGCCGCTTTCACACTCTCCCAGCTCAGCCCTGCCGCCGATACCTGGGTTACCAGGGCATAGGCCGTCCCCCACACCGCCAGGGCCACCAGCATCCGCAGAATATGGCCGAAAAACAGCTTGGAGGGGGAGAGGCTGTGCTTGGGGTCCAGCAGGAACATCCCTGACAGCATAATAAAGACGGGCACACACCAGTGGGTCAGCCCATCGTAGGCGTTCAGCACATGAAATTCCGCCGAGCCCACCGGCACGTTGCCCAGCTGGGAGCCCGCCAGGTGGACCACAATCACCGCCAGCATGGCCACAGCCCGCAGCAGGTCGGCATAGGCCAGACGGCCTCCCGTTACGGTCTTGCTCATGTCCTTATTCCTTTCCGGGGACGATCTCGATCCAGTAGCCGTCGGGATCTTCAATGAAATAGATGCCCATGGCCGGGTTTTCAAAGCACACGCAGCCCATAGCCTTGTGGCGCTCCAGAAGCTCATCAAAGCGGTCGGTGACAAAGGCCAGATGGAACTCCTGCTCCCCCAGGTCATAGGGCGACCTCCGGTCCCGCAGCCAGGTCAGCTCCAGCCGGAAGCCGGTCTCGCCATCTCCCAGGTAGACCAGCTTAAAGGACCCGTCGCCAGCATTCCTTTCCGCCACCGGCGTCAGTTCCAGAGCCTCACGGTAAAAGTCCAGGGACCGGTCCAGGTCCAGAACGTTGAAATTAAAATGATCAAATCGCAGCATATAGGTTCTCCTTTGAATGGGACCCCGAACTCAATGGTCCTGGTTTGCCTTTTTGTCGATGAATTCGGGCCGCAGTTTACTATAAACGATTTTTTGCTCGCTGTACAGCCCATAATAGCCGGACAGCATATAGGACACCGCCAGACACACCGCGAACAGGCACAGGCTCTGGCCGGTAAACATCCCCAGGCTGTCCCCGGCAAAGAGCTCCAGAGAGAGCAGCAGGGAGGTGATGGGGCAGTTGGTGACGCCGCAGAACACACACACCATGCCCAGTCCCGCCCCGAAGGAGGGGTGGAGTCCCAGGAAGGGGGCCACGGTGCAGCCGAAGGTAGCTCCGGTAAAGAACACCGGCACAATCTCACCGCCCTTAAAGCCTGCCCCCAGAGTGATGGTGGTAAAGAGCATTTTAAAGAAGAACGCCTCCGGCCGGGCGTTTCCCCCGACGGCGGCATGGATGATCGCCTCTCCCGCTCCGTTGTAGTCGTAAGTACCAGGGTCCCAGATCCAGATCACATAGGTCAGGGCGATGACCAGCGCGCCGCCCACCGCCGCCCGCACCAGATGGTTGGGCAGGAACTTGTCATAGATTCTGGGGGCGGCGTGCATCAGCCGGCAGAAGAAAATGGACAGCAGGGCAAAGAGGATGCCCATACCGATGACCTGCAGCAGGGTGACGGCGCTCAGGTTGGGGATGCCCTCCAGGGTAAAGGCGGTGGGAGGCACACCGAAATGCTGGGCCACCCACAGGCCGATGATGGAGGAGAGAATACAGGGCACGATGGCGGCATAATAGAGCACTCCCACACTGGTGACCTCCATAGAAAACATGGCGGCAGTCAGAGGGGTGCCGAAGAGGGCGGAAAAAGCCGCCGACATTCCGCACATGGTGATGATACGGCTGTCCTTATCGTCCAGGCGCATCCATCGGCCCACCTTGGAGGAGATGGAGCCGCCGATCTGGAGGATGGCCCCCTCACGGCCGGAGGAGCCGCCCACCAGATGGGTGATGACGGTGGACACAAAGACCAGAGGGGCGGTACGCAGCCGGAGGGGCTGGTTTTCCCGCACCGCTGCCAGCACGAAGTTGGTACCCCGGTCCCCCTCCATGCCGCACACCCGGTAGAGCAGCACAATCGCCAGACCGCCCACCGGCAGCAGCCAGATCAGCCAGGGATTGGCATGGCGCAGGTCTGTGACCGAGGAAAAGGCATAGTAAAAGGCGGTGGCCACCCCGCCGCACAGCAGGCCGCTGATCCCCGCGAAGATCAGCCATTTTACAAAGGCGGCCGGATGCTCCAGCCAGGCCGGTACCTTCTTTGTCTCCATCTCTTTCACACTCCATCGGTCCCCGGCACAGGGGGCCTTGCTCTTTCTGGGGCTGAGGAACTATCCTATCCCCAGGTACGACACACGTGATTATTATAACATGGATACCAACTTTTTTCCGCAATCTTATGGATTTTTTTCAGCGGTGTGTTATACTGGTTCCATGATCAATATATTTAAGGAGGAATTTATTTTGTCATCCATATGGCCTCAACTACTTCTTCAGGTCATACTCATTGCCATCAACGCCTACTTTGCTGCCACTGAGATCGCAGTAATCTCATTAAACGAGGCACTTATCCGCAAGCAGGCCGAAGGCGGCGACCGCAAGGCAGCCAAGCTGCTCCGGATCGTAGAGATGCCCACCCGGTTTCTCTCCACCATCCAGATCGGCATCACCCTGGCCGGTTTCCTGGGGTCTGCCTTTGCCGCCGACAATCTGGCCAGACCCCTTACCCAGTGGGCGGTATCCACGTTCGCGCTGACCGGGCCTGTGGTGGCCACGGTTCATACCCTGTCTGTGATCGTGGTCACTGTGATCCTCTCCTTCTTTACGCTGGTCTTTGGCGAACTGGTACCCAAGCGGGTGGCCATGAAAAAGAGCGAAGCGGTGGCCCGTTTTTCCTGCGGTGTGGTCAGTCTGCTGGCCACCGTCATGCGCCCGCTGATCTGGCTGCTTACCATCTCCACCAACGCCGTCCTGTGGCTCTTCCGCATCAATCCCAATGATGAGGATAAGGAGGTATCCGAGGAGGGGCTGCGTATACTTATCGACCTGAGTGAGGAGAAGGGTGCTATTGAGACCGAAGAGAAGGAAATGATCGAAAATATTTTCGAGTTTAACAATATGACCGCCGCCGACGTGATGGTCCACCGCACCGACATGGTCATGCTGCGGGCGGAGGATACCCCGGAGAAGATCGAAAAGACCATTGAGGAATCCGGCCTGTCCCGCTTCCCCGTCTACGAGGAGGACGCCGACGACATCATCGGCATCCTCTCCACCCGGGAGTGGCTCATCAACGCCCGCAAGCCCCAGCCCAAACCCCTGCGGGAGCTGCTCCGCCGCCCCTATTTCGTGCCCCAGTCGGTGCGCACCGACCTGCTGTTCCGGGATATGCAGAGCAAAAAGGTCCACCTGTCCATTGTGGTGGACGAGTACGGCGGCACCGCCGGCCTGGTCACCATGGAGGACCTGCTGGAGGAGATCGTGGGCAACATCTACGACGAGTTCGATCCCCAGGAGGACCTGGAGATCATCCCCCTGGGGGAGGACCGCTGGCGGGTGGCCGGCTCCGCCGAACTGGAAGATCTCTTTGAAGCTCTGGGTATGGAAATGCCGGAAGAGGAGGAATCGGAGACTCTGGGCGGCCTGGTATATGCCCAGCTCTCCGTCATTCCCGAGGACGGCAGCCATCCTGAAGTGGACATCTACGGCCTGCACATCCGGGTGGATGAGCTGTCCGAGCGCCGGGTGGAGTGGGCCACCGTCACCAAACTCTCTCCCCCGCCGGAGGAGGAAGAGGAACACACCGGCCACAAAAAAGAATCCTGAAATTCAGGCGTGCCGCTGATTTGGGCGGCACGCCTGAATTATTGTTGCTGTTTTGCGCCATCCTCTTGTTAATTCCACAAAAAATTTCCTTTTTTATTTGGTAAAGATGTCTCTTGAACCCTCCTTTTTATCGTGCTAAACTATTTTTAGTACTAAAAAATGATTTTTTGGAGGCGTATGCGATGTCTCATTCCGGTCTGCTCCGGCGCTATTTGATCTTTCTGGCCGGGGTCCTGTGCTCGGCCCTTGGCATTTCCCTAATCACCCTGGCCGGAATGGGCACCTCCGCGGTATCCAGCCTGGCCTATGTACTCACCTATGTGTTCCCCGGCATCTCCCTGGGTACCTTCACCTTTGTGGTGAACTGCGTCATGCTGGGCGGCCAGATCCTCATTCTTCGTAAAAAGTTCCGGCCCATCCAGCTGCTCCAGGTTCCCTTTACTTTCCTCTTCTCCTGCTGCATCGACCTGTGGATGGGGCTGCTGGGCGGTCTGGTGCCCCAGTCCTACGCCAGCCACTGGGTGATACTGCTGATGGGCTGCGCCTGTCTGGGACTGGGTGTGGCCCTGGAGGTCATCCCCAACGTACTCATCCTCCCCTGCGAGGGTTTCGTCCGGGTGTGCAGCCAGGAATTCCACTGGGACTTTGGCAAGACCAAGACTGGCTTTGACCTGACCATGGTAGCCGCCGCCACTCTGCTGTCTCTGCTGGACCTGGGGGCTGTGTACGGCCTGCGGGAGGGCACCGTAGTGTGCGCCCTGACGGTAGGTTATATCTCCCGGTTCTTCTGCAGGCGGCTGGCCTTCCTGGTAAAGAAGCTGGAGGAGACCCAACTGCCCGACACCGGTGTCTCCGCTGCATAACAAATCAAAAAACAGCTGCAAGCCGTTGGCTTGCAGCTGTTTTTTGTTGCGCTTATTTCAGCCGCTCCAGAATCACCTGGGCCGCCTTCACGCCGGAGGCGCCTGCCTGAGCCAGGCCGCGGGTGATGCCCGCGCCGTCGTTCCCACGGGGCCAAGGCCCCGCGGGAGCCCTAATGATTTCATTCGCACGGCGGAAATAAATTCCGCCGGCGGCAATGCTTCGCATTGTGTAGGCTCCGGGCGGGCTTATTTCAGCCGGTTCAGAATCACCTGGGCCGCCTTCACGCCGGAGGCGCCTGCCTGAGCCAGGCCGCGGGTGATGCCCGCGCCGTCGCCCACGGCGAAGAAGCCGGGCAGAGAGGTCTCCAGCTCGCCGGACAGGGCCAGCCGGGCGGAGTAGAACTTGACCTCAGCGCCGTAGAGCAGAGTATCGTAGTTGGCGGTACCGGGGGCGATCTTGTCCAGCTGGTAGATCATCTCAATGATATCGTCCAGCTGCCGCTTGGGCAGGGCCAGGGACAGGTCGCCGGGGACGGCGGCGGTGAGGGTGGGCCGGACGAAGGACTTGCTCATCCGGTGCTCGTTAGTGCGGATGCCGCTGACAAGATCGCCGAAGCGCTGGACCAGCACGCCGCCGGCCAACATATTGGACAGGGAGGCAATGTGCTTGCCGTAACGATAGGGCTCGTTGAAGGGCTGGGTGAACCGGTTGGACACCAGCAGGGCGAAGTTGGTATTCTCACTCTGAAGGGCGGGGTCGGAGTAGGAGTGGCCGTTGACGGTGTTGATGCCCTCCACGCTCTCGGCTACCACATGGCCGTAGGGATTCATGCAGAAGGTACGCACCTGGTCGCCGTACTGCTTGGTGCGGTAGACCAGCTTGGACTCGTACACCACGTCGGTGATGTGCTCAAAGACCTTGGCAGGCAGCTCCACCCGC
>NZ_CAJFGT010000034.1:0-27713 GCF_904377885.1 Flavonifractor sp. An112
CGTGTGGTACACCGACGCTGTGAACTGGGCTGCCTCCAAGGGCATCGTCAAGGGCTACAGCGACACCGTGTTTGCCCCCAACGACACCGTGACCCGCGAACAGCTGGCCACCATCCTGTACCGCTACGCTGAGTACAAGGAGTACGACGTGTCCGCCAAAGGCGACCTGACCACCTTCGCTGACAGCACCGGTACCTCCTCCTGGGCCGCTGAGGCTATGGAGTGGGCGGTTGGTTCCGGTCTGCTCACCGGCAAGGACGGCGGTAAGCTTGACCCCACCGGTACTGCTACCCGGGCTGAAATTGCAACCATCCTTATGCGATTTGCGGAAAACGAGAAATAAGCATCTGCCAATAGGCGTTTCGCCTCCGAAAGCGGGGCGGAAGTTTTTGACTTCCGCCCCGCTTTTATTTGAACTCCGCAATGGGATTTCGCAGAGTTTTCTTGCTGTGAGAAGAAAGGGGATAGTTGTAGAAAGGACAAAGGTGTAGTATAATAATTGACAATCTGTAAAATATCGGAAGGCCTTGTGGCGAGAATCATTTGCTGCATATTGGGTCGGGAGCGGCAACCAAATGGGAAGGAGAAGTGAGCATTCATGGAAATTGATGTATTTGTCAGCCATCATACCGCGTCCTCCTTGCATATTGTGGAAGGTATTGTTAATAAATTGGAGGCCGACGGCGTTCGCTGCTGGTATGCGCCCAGAAATACAGAGGGCGCGTATGCCTCCAGCATTGTAAAAGCGATCAATCAGTGCGCAATTTTTCTCCTGATCCTGAATCGTCAGGCATCGGAGTCTGTTCATGTGCTGAACGAAATCGACATGGTGAGCCGCAGACTTACCCGGAATGAAGAAGTAAAGATTATCCCATTCCATGTAGCCGATGATGAGATCGGTGAGGAGGCCCAGTATTATCTGGGCCGGTTGCACTGGATCGATGCTATGACGCCGCCCATGTATAAGCGCATCGATGAGCTGGTGGAGCGCCTGGAGATGCTGCTGGGCAAGAAAAAGGGAGAGCGTACACAGCAGACGCAAAGCCCCATCCGTCAATATCGACTGCTGGCCCGTATGCCCCAGGCCAGAGATGTATTTGAGGGCAGAGAGACACTTCTGGAGCAGATTCACGCCCACTTTGCTCAGGGGAAACGCTGCATCTTTCTGGAGGGGATCGGCGGTATCGGGAAGAGTGAACTGGCAAAGCAGTATGCGTTGAGATTCCAAAAGGAATACGATCGGACGCTGTTTGTCAGCTATCAGGGCAGCCTCCAGCGCCTGGTATGCGACGAAGAGGCGGTCTCCATTGAGAATCTGGAGCCGCAGAAGCCTACAGAAGATGAGCGGGCCTTTTTCCTGCGGAAACTGCGGGTGCTACAGAGCATTACCAGCGAGAAAACCCTGCTGATCGTAGACAATTTTGATGTGGATGGGGACCCGGACCTGGACAAGTTCCTGGAGGGCAGCTACCATGTGATCTTTACCACCCGCAATGCCCATCCGGGATATCCGGCGCTCCGGGTGGAGGCCATGCAGGATTTTGATGTGCTGCTGGACATTTTCCAGAAAAACTATGGTGAGTGTGTGGAAGAGGGCGACAAGGAGAGCCTGAAGAAGATTTTTGACAGGATTGCCTGCCACACTTATACGGTGGAACTGATTGCCAAGCAGATGAGCGCCAGCTTTCTCAGTGCGGACGAGATGTTGGCACTGTTGGAGCAGGGAGATATGCAAAGCGGACTGGCGGAGACCGTATCCGGCCGACAGTCTGTAAATACCGCTTTTGGGCATATCTGCTCGGTGTTCAATACCAGTAACCTGAGTGACGAGGAGAAGCAGATCCTGCGATGCCTGTCTCTGATGGGGCACAGCGGTGTGCCTGCGGTCCGTTTTCGGGAGTGGATGGATCTGCCTTCCTTTGAGCCCATCAATCAGCTGATCCGCAAGAGCTGGGTGCTGAAAGGGGCGGAAAGACGGATCTCTCTGCATCCGCTGGTGATCGAGGTGGTCCATGCGGTTTTACGGCCTGATGTGGATCAGTGCGGCAAATTCCTGGACAATATGTCCCGGTTCCTGTTCACCGCCTGGCTGCGGCTCTATCAGGAAAATCTGGCGGTTACCGACAGTGTGCTGGCTCTGGCGGATTATTTTCCGGAGCCGGATACCCGGGCAATCGATGCCTTTGAGCCGATCTCCGGCTTTCTATGGCAGGTCGGGCGTTTTGATGCATCCATTGAAAATGCCCATCGTTTTTATAATGCCTGCCGCAAACAGCTGGGAGAGGACAACCCCATGACCGGCTACGCGGCGAAAAATCTGGGAGGATGTTACTTCAACAGCCGCCGCAACAAGGAATCCATCCCCTGGTACCGACTGGGACTGGAGCTGATGCTCCGCAGCGGTATGCCGGAAAATGAGGATCTGGCCATGGCCTATGAAAAGGTGGCCCGCTGCTATACCTGGGAGTACGACCAGGACTTTGACAAGGCGCAGACCTATTTTCAACAGGCTCTTGCCATTCGCCAGCGCAACATTGCAGCCCTGGAGCGGGGAGAAAAGCGGGATATGCTCATGAAAAATGAGCAGTATGACCTGGCACTGGCTCAGGAGCGGGTGGGCGAAACCTATATGGAAATGGGTCGGATGTACCAGAGACAGGGAAACTATCAGAAGGCGCTGGAATGTACCCTGCTGCATGAGCAGACACTATCAGAGCGAAACCCGTCAGGACTTGCTTATTCGCTGTACGATCAGGGCGTATCCCATTATCACCTGGGTCTGGAAGCGGAGGCGGATGGGCGCGGAGAGGATGCGCGGGCTCAGTGGGCACAGGCGGAAGATAAACTTGTCCGGGCCCTGGAAATCAACCAGCATATGCGGGGCGCCCTTGCGGCGGATACCATTGAGAATCAGGAGATGCTTGGTGACCTGTATGCCGCGCAGGGGCGCTATGGCGAGGCCTCCAACGCTTATATGGCGGTTATTTCCATGGTAGAAAAACTGTTTGGAAAGGATTCAGACAGGATTGAGTCGGTAAAGCAGAAAATGGATTTTTTCGGGGCGGATACTTAAACTGCAAAAAGCCACCTGCGCACCAAAGGGCGCAGGTGGCTTTTATTATCATGCGGTTGAACGGAATGGTGTGGGATCAGCCGGGTGGGGCATAGTTGGCCAGCCAGTTGAGAAAGGAGGATAGGGCGGGGGTGACCAGCTGGCGGTCCCAGGCGGCCACCAGATCAAACAGATGGCTGGAGGGCTGCTCTTCCTGTTCCAGTGGGATAAAGACCACGCCGGGATGCTGCCGGAACTGAAAATCGCTCATCAAGCCGTAGCCGTTGGGGTCGATCTGGAGTTGAAGCAGCACGGACTCGTGGCTGGTCAGCCTGCGGGTCTCTGACGGGCGGAAGTGGTGCTCCAGAAAGTAGTTCAGAATGCTGGCATAACCGTTGGGGCTGACGTCGGGCCGCATGGTGTAGTAGGTGGCCCCCGCCAGATCGGCCAGCCGGAGGGTGGTCCGGCCAGCCAGGGGACTTTGCTTTCCCACCAGCACGAACAGGGCGCCGTCCTCCAGCTTTTGAGAGACCAGACGGGGCTGATCCAGCAGTTCAAAGCTGACGGTGAAGGCGCCGTCCAGCTTTCCGTGGACGAGGGTGAGGACCAGCGTACCGAATTCAAACCAGTCCAGAGTGACGGAAATCTGGGGAAAGTCCTGGCAAAACCGACGGAGCAGGTCCGTGATCTCGGTGGACAGGGCGCTGAATGCACCAAAGTGCAGCTTGTCCGGCAGCGGCACGGCGTCCTGCCGGAGAGCAGCGGCGGCATTTTCCATCCGCTCCAGCAGATCAGTGGCCTCCCGGTAGAAGCGGGTCCCGGCGTCTGTCAGCCGGACCATACGGGTGTCCCGCACAAACAGATGGACCTGTAGCTCTTTTTCCAGCTGGTGGATGTGCTTGCTGACGGCGCTTTGGGCCAGATAAAGCTCCTTTGCCGCGGCGGTGAAGGAACAGTGGTCGGCTACCGCCAGAAAGGTTTTTAATAATTTATCATCCATAGAGCGCTCTCTCCTGTATGTCTCTATCTCAATTTGGAATGGGCTTATCTGCAATCATGATTTCCCTTTGGGCGGGAACTGTGCTTTAATGCAGGTACCATAGACAAAATTAGGGAGGAATCACGGTGCTGAACAATTTACTGACGGTAACCGGGCAGGTGGCCACGCTGTTTCTCATGATGGCAGTGGGATTTGGCCTGGGAAAAATGAAAAAGCTCTCCTCCGCAGGACTGAGCCAGATGTCGTTTTTGCTGCTGTACATCGTATGTCCCTGCGTCATGATCGAGTGTTTCCAGGTGGAGCGGACGCCGGAGCTGGTGCAGCAGCTGTACGTGGGCGCGGTGATCGCTGTGGCCTGCTATCTGGTCTACCTGGCGGTATCCATGCTTTTCTTCCGGAAATGTCCGGCGGATACCAGGGACAGCCTGCGCTTTGCCATGGTGTACGGCAATGTAGGCTTTATGGGAGTCCCTCTGGTGGAATCCATCCTGGGCAGCGAGGCACTGGTGTATGGCGCCCTCTCCCTTGCGGCCTTCAACCTGACCACCTGGACGCTGGGTGTGGTCATCATGGGAGGCAAACAGGCCTTTTCTATCAAAAAGGCCATCATCAACCCGGGTGTGATTGGCCTGGCGGTGAGCTTGGCAATCTTTTTCGGCGGATTTCGTTTCCCCGACGCAGTGTCCTCTACCATCTCGTTCCTGGGCGACCTGAACACGCCGCTGGCCATGATCGTCATTGGCGCGCAGCTGGCCGCAGCTGACCTGGGGGGCGCCTTCCGGCAGCCGGTGCTCTATCTGGCGTCCTTCCTTAAGCTAATCCTGGTGCCTGGGCTGACGGCGCTGGTCCTGCTGCCCTTTGGACTACCTGCCGGACTCTACTGTGCCCTGGTGCTTCTGGCCGCCACGCCGGTGGCCGGTACCACCAGCATCTTCGCCCAGCAGTTTGGGCGGGACACGGTGCCCGGTGTGCAGGTTATTACCCTTTCCACCTTGCTGTCTATCATCACTCTGCCGGTATTTGCGGTCATTGCCAAGACCATCAGCGGCTTTTAACACAGTGTAACACATTTCAGGGAGGCGGTCCATTGGACCGCCTCCTTTTTGCGTTTATTGGATCAGCTGCAAAAAGGCCAGCGTCAGCTGGATCCGCATCCGCTCGCTGCCGTCCTCCAGATGCAGACCGAAGCGCTCCTTGATTTGCCGGATGCGGTAAAACAGGGTGTTCTTATGGATAAACAACTCATCTGCCGCTTTGTGGGGGGTCTCAGCATATTTCAGATAACTGGACAGGGTAGCCAGGTACTGGGTCTGGTTGGCATGATCGTACTCCGCCAGGCGGAGCACAGCGGGATGGCAGAAGGAGCGCAGGGGGGCATGGCGTGACAGTAGCTCTCCGATATGATAGGGCAGGTAGTCCCGATAGCAGTAGACCGTCTGGCCGGGATTGACCCGGCAGCCCAGTTCGAAGGCGGCCAGGCTTTGCTGGTAGGCCTGACGGAGTTCCAGCAACGTCTGAAAACGGCCGCTGATGGCGGCGGAGAGCTTGTTTTTGGACAGATATTCCAACAATCCGTCATTTAAGGCTTCCTCCGCGTAGCTATCGGCGGGATAGGTAACGAAATAGACGATTTTATTGTCATAAATGACCCAGCGGCTGTTAGGCAGCAGGGAATGGAGCGCTTCCGATACCAGTCTGGCTTTTCGATCAAAAACGCCGAAGTGCTGATCGAACACCGTGATGATATACATACTGTTGCTCAGCACCCAGCCCAGCTGGGCGCTGCGGACGGTGGCGGTCTCTCCGTCAGTTACATCGCCGTTGAGCAGGTCGCCCAGCAGCACGCTGTGCTGTAAATTGACGTTGGTGCCGTAAAAATCATTTTTCTGCATATCCAGTGCCACCAGCCGGCAGAGGAAATGGACCAGTTCAAAGTCGTAGCGGTGAAACGGCCGGTTGCAGTCCATCACGCCGATCTGGGCTACTTCGATGCCGTCGGAGTACACCAGGGCGGTAATCCAGCCGTGAGCAGCCTCCGGATCCTTCCGGTAGTAAGGATAGTGGAATTGCCGGGCGTGTTCGTACAGCTTGACCCGCTTCATGGCCTGAATATTGGCATCCAGCATATAACCGATATCCTTCTGACGAGCCAAGTCAGCCCGCTGAAGGGCCAGGTCGGCATTGATGGCCAGGATTTTATAGCTTGTGTCTACTACGATCAGCGGGTTGCCCAGTACCCGGTAGGCGCAGTCCAGCAGGTGCTGAAGGCCCCGGCCGGTGGATAAGGCGCCTGCCAGTTCTCCGCAGGCAGACTGATAGCGGTACTGCTGGGCCAGACTTTCGCTGACCCGCCGA
Source organism: Flavonifractor sp. An112 (assembly GCF_904377885.1). Lineage (NCBI taxonomy): Bacteria > Bacillati > Bacillota > Clostridia > Eubacteriales > Oscillospiraceae > Flavonifractor > Flavonifractor sp. An112. The sequence goes on from NZ_CAJFGT010000034.1 coordinate 6,408, forward strand.
ATCACATAGTCGGGGGGACTGGAGGTCCAAACCAGATTGACCCCCTCCCAGGCGGGCAGCTGACTGTCATCCGGCATGGGGCCGGTGCACAGATAACTGATACCGAATCGGGGGGGGGAGGCAGGTGTTCCAACGGCCCCACATAGAGGACCCCGATCTCCGGTGCGTCGTTATGATCGGCCGGCAAAAAGGTATCGATCTCCGCGTGACGGTCAATGGAACGCAGCCAGACTACGTCTTCAAATTTCGACTCCTCCAGCAGACGAAACAGTTCCAAGCATACTTCCCTCCATCCTGGTTCCATTGTGCTGAAGCACAAATGCGCCGCGCATTTTACCGGGTCAGTTTACACTCCAGCACATTTTGAATCGCTTTTTATTATAGTACAATACACCACATGAAAGCAAGGAAAGTTGCTGAATCTATTCAAAATTAACAATGAAGGGTATAAAAATGTCTGCATCTGTGCGTGAAGAAGTAAAGGCCAAGCTGATCCAGCGGGCAGCGCCCCTGTTTGGGAAAAAGCCCGAAGAGCTCACCGAGGACCTGCGTTTTGTGGAGGATCTGAACGCGAAATCCGTCCATTACTCCCAGATCACCACCTTCCTGGAGGACGAGTTTGACGTAGAGATCCCCTACATGACCTTCCGCCGGAAGAAGACCATCGGCGAGGCCATTGAGTATGTGTACGATCTGGTCGAGAACGGCTAAAAAAGCGAGAGGAGCTGAATACCATGGCAGAGTGTCCCAAGGGTGAATATGTAGTCAAGAAGGAAGTGTTCGGCGGCGAGGAGCTGGAGGCCATCTACCGGGTGGCCCGCAAGCCGGTGGCCAATCAGGAAGAGATCGACCTGGCCACCAGCGACGACCCCATGGCCCGGATGGGTCAGGGCTTCTGCCCCGCTTTCAACCAGCGTGTCTATGAGGCCGCCCCCGGCATCCTGTGCGAGCAGGACGTTCCCGTGAAGATGCGGGACGGCGCGACCATTTACTGCGATATCTTCCGTCCCAAGGATGAGAGCCGCACTTATCCCGCCATCGTGTCCTGGAGCTGGTTCGGCAAGCGCCCCGGCGACGGCATGAGCGAGTGGCAGATCATGGGCGTACCCCCTCACACCGTCTCCAAGCTGGCCAAGTTCGAGAGCCCCGACCCCATGTACTGGTGCTACCAGGGCTACGCGGTGGCCAACGTGGACGTGCGGGGGGCCGGCCACTCTGAGGGCGACGTACATATGTTTACTCACCAGGACCGGGAGGACGGCTACGACTTCGTGGAGTGGCTGGCCGTGCAGCACTGGTGCAACGGCAAGGTAGGTATGTCCGGCAACTCCGGCGTTGCTATGCACCAGTGGGGCATCGCCGCCATGCAGCCCCCCCACCTGGCCTGCATCGCTCCCTGGGAGTGTACCACCGACCTGTTCCGGGAGAGCCTCTACGAGGGCGGCATCCCCGCCCTGAGCTTCAATGAGTTCATTGCCGCTCAGGTCACCGGTACCGGCGGCGTGGATGACCAGGTGGCCATGGCCCGCAAGTACCCCTTCATGAACGCCTACTGGCAGGATAAGATCGCCGACTGGGCCAGCGTGAAGATCCCCGTCTATCAGACCGCCGGCTGGAGCCACTTCCACCTGCCCGGCTCCATCAACGCCTGGCGCCGGTGCAAGAGCCGCCGCAAGTGGCTGCGCATCCACCGGGACTTTGAGTGGCCCGACACCTACACCCCCGAGAATCTGGAGGATCTGAAGCGCTTCTATGACCGCTATCTGAAGGACATCCACAACGGCTGGGAGATGACCCCCAAGGTGCGTGTGGACGTGATGGACGCCTTCGATCTGGATCATGCTGAGCGCCGTCCCGAGACCAGCTTCCCCCTGGAGCGCACCCAGTACAAGAAGCTCTACCTCAACGCCGCCGACACCAGCCTCCAGACCACCCCTGTGGAGACCGAGAGCCAGATTTCCTACGACGGCAACACCGGCAAGGTGGAGTTCGACATGGCCTTTGACGAGGATACCGAGCTGACCGGCTATATGTACCTGCGCCTGTATGTGGAGGCCGACGGCCACGATGACATGGACCTGTTTGTCAACATTCAGAAGGCGGACGCCTCCGGCCGCTGGATTCCCTGGTTCACTCTGAACGAGCCCCACCCCGGTGCCTGGGGCAAGATGCGTGTGTCCCGCCGTGAGCTGGACGAGAAGCTGTCCACCAAGTTCTGCCCCGTGCTGGCCCAGAAGCGGGAGCTGAAGCTGTCCAAGGGCGAGATCGTGCCTGTGGACATCGCCATTGTGCCCTCCAGCCGCTTCTGGCACAAGGGCGAGCGCATCCGGGTCCAGATCGCCGGCCGCTACATCCGTGAGGGTTGGTTCGAGCCCCTGGCCTGGGATACCGACAACCACGGCAACCACATCATCCACACCGGCGGACAGTATGAGAGCTTCCTCCAGGTGCCCATGATCCCCACCAAGTACGACTACTACATGGACATGGGCTTTGAGAGCAACTGATTGATAGAAAGGCGTGGAGTGTGGTATGGTAGTGGGAATTGGTACTGACATCGTGACCAAAACGGAGCTGCGGCCGGAATGGCTGAAGCCGGAGGACCCCTTCTGCCAGGCCACCTTCACAGCCATGGAGCAACGGGAGGGAGCGGAGCGCCGGGACCGGCACAGCTACTTCTGCGGCCGGTTTGCCGCCAAAGAGGCGGTGTTCAAGACCCTGGGCCTGCCCACCGACACCAGACTGCCCCTCCGGGAGATCGAGATCCTGGGCGGTGATCTGAGCGCCCCGGCGGTTCGCCTCCACGCCAGCGCGGCGGAGACGGCCCGCCGCCGGGGGATTCGCTCCATCCTGCTGACCCTGACCCACAATGCAGATTACGCGGTTGCCTTTGCCCTGGCGCAGGGGGGACCGAACAGCAATGAGGAGGAACTATGGCAAACCTGATTCAGGAACTGATTCAGAAGGCGGCTCAGAACCCCAAGCGGGTGGCGCTGCCCGAATGTGAAGCAGAAAAGACCCTGCTGGCCGCCCGTGCGGTGCTGGACTCCGGCATCGGTATGCCCGTGCTGGTGAACGATCCCGCCGTGATCCGGGAGACCGCTGAGAAAGCAGGGGTTTCCACCGAGGGCATGGAAATTGTGGACATCACCGACGAGGCCGGCCGGGCCGATCTGGCCGCCCGCTTCCCCAAGGAAGAGATGATGCTCAGCGAGAAGGCCTGCCTGCGGAAGATGAAGAACCCCATCTACTATGCCATGATGCTGGAGAAGGTGGGGGATGTGGACTGCACCTTCTGCGGCCACACCAATACCACCGGCGACGTGCTGCTGGCCGCCCAGACGGTGATTGGGATGCAGGAGGGGGTGGAGGTACCCTCCATCTTCGCCCTGATGGAGGTGCCCGGCTTTGAGGGCCCTGAGGGGGACCGCATTGTGCTTACCGACTGCGGCCTGAACCCGGCCCCCACCCCCAGCGAGCTGGCGGGCATCGCCATTGCCACCTGTGACAATGTGCGTGCCCTGATGGGCTGGGAGCCCAGAGCGGCCTTCCTGTCCTTCTCCACCCTGGGCAGCGGTGCCGCCGACAGTGTGGACAAGATCACCGAGGCCCTGCGCATTGCCCAGGAGCGCCGCCCAGACCTGAAGCTGGACGGTGAGTTCCAGCTGGACGCTGCCCTGGACCCGGCGGTGGCAGCCAAAAAGCTGGGCCGGGAGTCCTCTGTGGCAGGCCAGGCCAACATCCTGGTGTTCCCCGAGCTCAACACCGCCAACATTGCTGTCAAGCTGATCCAGCGCTTCGGCCACGGCAAGGGCTACGGCCATACCCTCTCCGGCTTCCAGAAGCCGGTGGCCGACTCCTCCCGCGGTTCCAGCGTGGAGGAGATGACCGGCGACATCGCCATGGTGGTCATTGCTGCCGCCAATCAGTAAGAGAACAGGAGGAACACCATGGGATACAAGATCTTTACCCTGAGCCCCGGCTCCACCAGCACCAAGCTGGCGGTTTTTGACGGGGAGGAGCGTATTTTCAAAGCCAACGTCACTCACGATCCCGAGACCCTGAAGAGCTTTGCCAAGGTCAACGATCAGCTGCCCTACCGGGTGGAGACCATTCTGGCTGAGCTGGGCAAGGAGGGCATCTCCCTGGAGGAGATGGACGCCTTCGCCGCCTATTCCGGCGGCCTGGAGTCCACCCCCGGCGGTATTTTCCCTGTGAATGACAAGATCATTGCCGACTGCACCAAGCCCCGGATCTTTGAGCACCCCGCCATTCTGGGCGCTCAGATCATCCATCGCTTCAGCCAGCAGACCGGCAAGCCCGCCCTGCTGGTCAATCCCCCTGACACCGACGAGTTCCAGGACCTGGCTCGTGTGTCCGGTATCAAGGGCATTTACCGGGAGAGCCACGTCCATGTGCTCAACCAGAAGGAGGTGGCCATGCGGGCCGCCAAGGAGCTGGGCAAGACCTACGAGACCAGCAGTCTGGTGGTGTGCCATGTGGGCGGCGGCCTGTCCATCACCGCCCAGCAGAACGGCCGCATCATCGACGGCAACGATGTGCTTCAGGGCGAGGACCCCATGGCCCCCAACCGCTCCGGCAACGTGCCTCTGATGCCGGTGATCCGGATGTGCTTCTCCGGGGAGTACAGCCAGAAGGAAGTGGAGAACAAGGTCAGCAAGACCGGCGGCTGGCTGGGCCTGGCCGGTACCGACAGCGCCCTGGAGCTGGAGCGCCGCATTGCCGAGGGCGACAAGTGGGCGGAGCTGGTCTTTGACGCCATGGCCTATCAGCTGGCCAAGAACATCGGCAGCTATGCCTGTGTGCTCCAGGGCAAGGTGGACGCGGTGGTCATGACCGGCGGCGTGTCCAACAGCAAGCGCTTTGTGGACAAGGTCAAGGAGTACGCCGGTTGGGTGGCTCCCTTCATTGTCTACGGCGGCGACTTTGAGATGGAGGCCCTGGCCAGCGGTGCCATCCGCTACCTGACCGGCGCCGAGGCCCCCAAGGAATACACCGGCGTACCGGTGTGGTCCGGCTTTTCTTTTGAACCCTGAGGTAAGTTCCGTGTAACAGAATCAGCGCAGGCAGCGGCGCTTTTGAACCCCATGACCCATTTCGGCGCCGGATATGATGCCTTGATTCAATGAGAAAAGAGGAATGGAATATGAAAAACAAACATAAGGTTTCCTCTGCCGTCAACTTCGGCGGCTGGGGATGGTTTCTGGTCCTGATCTGTATCGTCTACCAGATGATGTACTCCGCCTTTGCGGTGGACGGCATCAACGGTTACGGCGCCAGCCTGGCCGCCTACCTGTCTCAGGTCAGCGGTACCGAGATCACCAGCGATATGCTGACCCCCATCGGCATCATCTGCTGCCTGCTGGGCCTGCTCTTCACCACCCTGGTGCTGAAAAAGGGCACCAAGCTGGTGGCCGTGGCCTCCTGCTTCGGCATGGCTATCGCGGTGTTCTGCTTCGGCCGTATCACCAACTTCACCAACTATACCATCGGTCTGTTTTTCGTGCAGATCTTCGGCACCTGTCTGGCCTTTGCCGTCCACCACGGCTTTGTAGGCTCCTGGTTCCCCACCCTGAAGGGCGTGGTTATGGGCTGGACCACCATGGGCCTGCCCCTGACCAGCATGATCCTGGTGCCCTTCGTGACCTGGTGCTTCGCCGGCAGCTGGGGCTGGACCGGCTTCTGTAACGCCCTGGCTGTGGTGCTGCTGGTGCTGGGCTTTGTCACCCTGATCTTTATGACCAATACCCCCGAGGAGAAGGGCTGCTATCCCGACAACATCCGTCCGGAGAACCGGGCCCATCAGGACACCCGGGAGGACCTGACCCGCTACTTCAAGACCAAGTATTCCATTGTAGACCTGCTGAAGAACAAGAGCGTGTGGATGATCGTCATCGGCTTCGGTATTCCCTGGGCCACCACCGCCGGCGTTATGAGCCAGATCATCGTGCGTATGATGAGCACCGGCTATTTCGCCGATCCCTTCGGGCCGGTGGCCATCCTGTCCGGCTGCACCCTGGTGGGTCTGATCGGCAGCTTCTGCTGGGGCTGGCTGGACACCAACATCGGCACCAAGCGGGCTGGCGTGTTCTACAACCTGGCCTATGTGGTGTTCCTTATCGGCATGATGTTCCTGCACCAGATGCCTGTCATTATGTGTACCGTGCTCACCGCCTGCCTGTGCTTCACCGCCGGCGGCATCCCCAACCTGATGCCCAGCATGGTCATCTCCAAGTTCGGCCGCTATGAGTTCATGTCCGCCAACCGGGTGTGCACTCCGCTGGCCACCATCATCCAGAGCTGCGGCTTTGCCATCCTGGTGCTGGGCAAGAGTCTGGGCGGCGGCAACAACTGGTTTGCCGGTTACGGCGTGTTTGTGGTGCTCTGCCTCATCGGCGCCTTCGTGATCTCCCGGATCGACGACAAGAAGGAGTCTGACGACGCCGCCATCGAGCAGGAACTGCTGGAGAAGGCCAAGAGCCACAGCGCAAAATAAGAAAACGGAGCGAAAGCGTACAGATGAAACAGATGCGATATCAAGACCCGTTTCTGCGCAGTTTTGTAAAGCTTTTGCCCTCCCTCCGCAGTTCCCAGCGGGAAGCGGTATTGGGGCAGCCCATCACAGGGCTGCCCTTTTCCGTACCATGCGCTGGCAGGAAGATCCCCGTGTGGGTCCATCCGGCCCGATCCAAAAACCGGCCCGTGATCTTTGAACTGCACGGCGGCGGCTTTGTGCTGGGAGACGTGGAGAAGTGCGACGGCTTTTGTGAACTGCTGGCTCAGGAACTGGATATGACCGTGGTGGGGGTGGGCTACCGGCTGGCGCCGGAATATCCTTATCCCGCCGCGGTGGAAGATGTATATGAAGTGGTCCGTTGGTTTGCCCAACACCCGGACCGGTATTCCATTGATCCAAAACAGATGATCGTGATGGGATACAGCGCCGGCGCCAATCTGGCTACGGTGTGCGCCATGCTGGCCAAGGAACGGGGAGAGTTCTCCCTGCGGGGGCAGATCCTGTGTTATCCCTACCTGGACAGCGTGCATCAGCCCAGTGAGAAGCCCCATTTCGCGGCGGATATGGACCAGGAGGTCATGGAGGCCTTTGCCGCGCTGTACTGCACCCAGGCCCAGCGGACGGACCCCCACGTCTCGCCGGTCTGCGCCACGCTGGAGCAGCTGAGAGGGCTCTGCCCCGCCCTGGTGCTGCTGGCCGAGCGGGATGCCCTGCGGCAGGAGGGAGAGCACTATGTCCGGATGCTGCAGGAGGCAGGGGTGGACACGGAATACCGCGTGTTGAATCAGACCCACCACGGCTTCCTGGAGGACTGGGCCAACCGGCCCTGCTATGAGGCGCTGCCCTCGGATGTGCGGGAGAAGCATGATCCCGCCTTCCAGCAGGCTGCCCAGTGGGCGGTAACCATCCTGGAGCGCTTTGTCCGGCGGATCTGTGAGCCGGAGGGACCTGTGGAGAACACGGAAGATTAAAAAAAGAGATGACAGGCCAAAGCCTGTCATCTCTTTTTTATGGATATGGATCAATACACACCGTACTTGTAGACGCGGTCGGGCACGTCCTTGTTGATCTTGTCCTCGTCGATCATGGCCACGGCCCGGACAATGGTGCCGTCGCCCATGTACCAGCGCAGGGGGAAGGCGCAGAAGGTGAAGCGCTGACCCTTGACCTTCTCGATGTCGCCGCCCAGGTTCTCGATGCCCATGACGTTGTTGCTCAGCAGGATGGTGTGGACGGGCTCCCACTCAGGGAAGTCCTCCAGAGGCTCATGGCCGAACTCCTTCTTGTACTCGTCTACGATGCGGGGGACGTAGGGCCCGGGGCCGTGCTGGGCGGCGTAGGTGTACAGGATGTGGTCCAGAGCCTGCAGGTCGAAGCCCACGCCCTTGACCTTGTGATCCACCAGCCAGTGGGCGCCCTCGATGGACATACCGGGGGAGTACATGAAGTAGTCGTCATTCTCGCCCCAGCGCTTGTTCATGCCGGTGCAGATGAGCACCCAGTCGCCCTCCTGGATGCCGCCATCCACCTTGGCGGCGGCCTTCTCAATATCCTCCACGGTGATGAGCTCCCAGTGCTTCTTGGGGATGTCCAGGCAGACGGCGGGGCCGTAGTAATTCTCCAGGGGCAGCTCATGGGTGAAGGCGCCCTCGGGGATCACGTGGGAGGGGGAGTCGGCGTGGGTGGAGTTGTGCATATGGAAGTCGTTAAAGGTCTGCAGCAGGCGGTAGTGCATGGGCATATGCAGGTCTATATGTTTGGCAAGAAGGTGGAGAATCCGGTGGACGATCCCATCCTTCGCCCCTCGCTGAACAGCGTGCGCATGACCTATGATCTGGCCCAGAAGCCGGAATACCAGGACCTGATGACCGCTACCTCCAACCTGACCGGCCAGCAGGTCAACCGCTTCACCCACATCCACCAGTCCGCCCAGGACCTGGTGAAGAAGGTGAAGATGCAGCGGCTGCTGGGCCAGCAGACCGCCGCCTGCTTCCAGCGGTGCGTGGGTATGGACGCCTTCAATGCTGTTTACTCCACCACCTACGAGATCGACCAGAAGTATGGTACCAGCTATCATGAGAATTTCAAGAAGTTTGCCGCCTATGTTCAGGAGCATGACCTGACGGTGGACGGAGCCATGACCGACCCCAAGGGAGACCGGTCCAAGGCCCCCCATGAGCAGGAGGACCCCGATCTGTTCCTGCGGGTGGTGGAGCGCCGACCCGACGGCATCGTGGTCCGGGGCGCCAAGGCCCACCAGACCGGCGCGCTGAATAGCCATGAGATCATCATCATGCCTACCATCTCCATGGGACCGGAGGACAAGGACTACGCCGTGTCCTTTGCCGTGCCCATGGACGCCGAGGGTATCTTCATGATCATCGGCCGCCAGAGCTGCGACACCCGGAAGCTGGAGGGCAGCGAGCTGGACGTAGGCAACGCCGAGTTCGGCGGCGTGGAGGCCCTGGTGGTCTTTGAAGACGTGTTTGTGCCTAACGACCGCATCTTTATGTGCGGTGAGACGGAATTTGCCGGGATGCTGGTGGAGCGGTTTGCCGGCTACCACCGCCAGAGCTATGGCGGGTGCAAGGTTGGCGTGGGCGACGTACTGATCGGCGCCGCCGCCGTGGCCGCCGACTACAACGGCTGCGCCAAGGCTTCCCACATCAAGGATAAGCTCATTGAGATGACCCACCTGAACGAGACCCTGTACTGCTGCGGCATCGCCTGCTCCGCCGAGGGCCACGCCACCGCCAGCGGCAACTACATCATCGACCTGCTGCTGGCCAACGTGTGCAAGCAGAACGTGACCCGCTTCCCCTATGAGATCGCCCGGCTGGCCGAGGACATCGCCGGCGGCGTGGTGGTCACCGCCCCCGCCGAGGCCGATCTGAAGGACCCCAAGCTGGGGCCCTATGTGGAAAAATATTTCAAGGCTGCTCCCGGCGTGTCGGTGGAGAACCGCTTCCGCATCCTGCGCCTCATTGAGAACCTGACCCTGGGCACCGCCGCCGTGGGTTACCGCACCGAGTCCCTCCATGGCGCCGGTTCTCCTCAGGCTCAGCGCATTATGATCGCCCGCCAGGGCAACCTGCCTATGAAGAAAGAGTTGGCCAAGAAGATCGCCCGCGTCAAGGAGTGAGGAAACGTGTCTGAGTACAGTGAGATCCTGGACCGGATCGAAGAGGTTTTGGAGGATAAGGTGCGCCCCAACCTGGCCCTTCACGGCGGCAACATCCGCAGCCTGGACTGCAAAGACGGAGTTTACCGCTTCCAGCTCACCGGCCAGTGCGCCGGCTGTCCCTCCGCCATGCTGACCACGGAAAACCTGATCCGCTCCGCTCTGCTGGAATCCATTCCTGAGCTGAAGGATGTGGTGCTGGTGGGAGGCGTGAGCCAGGAGCTGCTGGACCAGGCCAAAGCCATTCTGCGGGGGGAGCGTCCGTGCGGATCGGAGTAAAATACTGCGGCGGCTGCAATCCCCGGTATGACCGGGTGGCCCTGGTGGAGCGCATCCAGAGGGGGCAGCCGGAGGATACCTTTGAGGGGGCGATCCCCGGAGTCTGCTACGACCAGCTGCTGGTGGTATGCGGCTGCTCCGCCCAATGCGCGGATTTGACAGGGCTGACAGGACGGGAGATCCGCAGCCTGTGGCAGGACCATCCCTGAAATTCCAATCAAACAAAAGAAAGCCTGTAACCATTGCGGTTACAGGCTTTCTTCTTGTAGGCTGGATACTATTTTCTGCGTGGGCGAAGGCCGATAACGAAGAGAACTGCCGCAGCGCACAGCAGGGCCAGCAAAGCGGGCCAGGTGCCCCGGGAGGCCTCCAGCGCCAGGCCCGGCGGGGTCAGCAGGGAGACGGTCCGCAGAGCGGGGGAGAGTTGGGACAGATCCATAAAGCACCCGCCCAGCAGGCAGAGGATGAGGGCCAGAAAGGGGGCCAGTCCATCTACCCGCCCGTCGGTGCTGGTGAACCGGATGAGCATCAGGGCCAGGGCGGAGACGCACAGGGTGTAGGCCAGGGTGGCGGCAGCGGTCCACAGATCGGTACAGCCGACGAAGAGCAGAATGCACAGGGAAACCAGAAGCCCCAGCCCTACCAGGGCCAGACAATCGCTGCCGTAGGACAGCACCCGGCCAAAGGGGAGGGACAACATCCGCCGCTCCACCAGCCGGCCGTCCCGGCCTCCGGTCCAGGCCGCCGAGGTCAGCAAAGTAAACAGGACCATCAGCGCTGTAAAGCTGATCTGGCTGGGGACGAAGGGCAGGGGAGCGGAGGCGCCGTTTTGCATCTGCATCTGGTAGAGAGGCGGCATGGAGGCCTCGGCTTCATCCATCAGTGTCTGGAGCTGAGCGGATTCCTGGGCGGAAAGGGTGCGCCCTAGGTGGGCTTCCGCGTTGCCGCTGGCCTGGACCCGGCTGCGCTGGAGGGAGACTTGCCCGGCGATGATCTCCCGGGCGCCCTGGAGGGAGACGGACGCCGAAGCGCCCTCATAGCGGAGGGGGATTTGCTCCTCGGTGCTCAACGACTGGCTATAGCCCTCTCCAATGGTGAGCAGACCTTCCACCTCTCCCAGCAGGAGCAGGTGAAGCCCCTCCTCTTTGCCGCAGCTGCGTACCGAGAGCTCGGTATGCTGGCCCAGACGCTGGACCAGCTCCTGGGACAGAGCGCTTTGATCCTGGTCATAGACCGCCAGGCACAGCTGCTGCCTGCCTCCCGCCTGAACGGAGGAGGCGGCCATCCCGCACAGCAGGGCCACTGCCAGCAGAGCAACCAGTCCCCGCAGACCGCCGGACATGGCGGTGAGCTTGATGCCGGACAGGCTGGCCAGCCGGGCCGGGAAGGGAAGCAGGGCGGGGACAGCTGTGGGTTTGGCAGGGCTGCCGTGGGTAGTGCGGGCGGATTTGCTCCTCTTGTTCCGGTGCAGCATGGACAGGGCGAACAGAAGGCCGGCGACTCCCATGGCCAGAATGGGCCAGAGCAGACCCAACAGCTTCACCGGCGGCAGGCCGTAGGCGGCAGCCTCCAGTCCCAGCCCGGCATAGTAGGGCAGGGTGAATTTACCCAGCAGAGGCAGGGGCATGGGGAGAAGCTGACGGGACCAGAGGGTGCCCCCCAGTACCAGGGAGAGAAAGAGCAGCAGATTGCCCCACCGCTGGACCGAGGCGGGATTGCCCAGCCATGCGGCCAGCCCCAGCAGAATCCCGAAGGCGGAAGCCAGTAGGAGAAGGGCAAGGCCTAGAAACAAAATGGGGTGTTCCGGCTGAAAGACTGCCAGCATCAGGATCTGGGTGGGCAGGGTCAGCAGATAGGCCACCAGGAATTTGGACAGTACAAAGGCTCCCGTGGAACCGCCCAAAGCCCTGTAGCGGGGGAGAATACCCAATCCCAGCTCCTCGGGTAGGGTTTTGACAGCGGCAATGGAGAAGAAGAGGGCCAGTACAGACAGCACGCAGGCGGTCAGCCGCCGCTCCAGCGCTCCTTGAAGGTCGGCCTGGACTGCTTCATTTTCAAAAACATTCTGGCGGCCCAGGGCGTCATGAAGCAGATTGACGGAGGATTCCTGATAGAGGGCCCACTGCTGCTCATTGTCCAGGTCGCCGTAGCACAGCTGGTATACGGCGGTGTAGGCCACCTGATTGCCCCGAATGATGTCCATCACAGAGCCGAAGATGGAATAGATCAGGGTGGACTCCAGCTGCATATCTCCGTTGAGGACAATGGAGACTGGGCAATCGGTCATGGTGTACAGATCGTAGAAAAAGTCCTTGGGGATGGTGATAACCGCCGCCGCGCCCTGGTCCAGAGCCTGGGCGTTGCTGGTTTCCTCCTCCAGAACGGCCACATCGGAGAACAGTTCGATGCGCTTCATCTGGGCGATGAGGGAGCGGGACATGATGGTATCGTCCTCATCCCGTACCGCAATGGGAAAAGGCTGCACATAGCTCTGGGTGGTGAGATCGCCCAGCCCGATCCGGAAGGCCGCCAGCAGCAGGAAAGGCAGCAGCAGGGCGGCTACACCGGCGCCGCTGAAAAACAGCTTCAGGTCCTTATAGAGGGCGGCTTTCAGTCCGGACATGGGTTTCCCTCCTCCGGGACAGGCCGGCCGGCTTCCAGGGTGAGGATCCGGCTGCATACCCGCTCCAGCTCGCCGGGCTGGTGGGAGATGATGGCGATGGCGCAGCCCATGTCCCGCAGGTGCTCCACCATAGACAGGATAAGCTCCACCGAGCGGGCGTCGGCTCCTACGGTGGGTTCGTCCAGCAGCAGCACCTTAGGTGTGATCATCAAAGCGCTGGCCAGATGGAGGCGACGCTGCATCCCGCCGGAGTAGGCGGAGACCGGCTGCTTTCCCTTGTCGGTCAGGTCCAACTGCTCCAACAGCCAGCGGCTGCGGATAGAGATGGCCTGCCGGGGCAGGCCGCAGGCCCGCCCCCAGAACCGCAGGTTATCCAACCCAGTAAGGGTGTGGTAAAGGGAGAGCTCCTGGGGCACATAGGCCACCTTGCCCACGGCCTCCGGAGCCAGATGGTATTCTCCGGCGTCAGGCCGCAGTACCCCGGCCAGGATGGACAGCAGGGTGCTCTTGCCCGCGCCGTTGGAGCCACGGACGCCCAATACCTCCCCTTGGGACAGGGTCAGGGAAATGGGGCCCAGCACAGGGGCAGCATGGCGGGAGTAGCGCTTTTCCACCTGCCGCAGAGTACATAAGATCGCCTTACCATCCATAGGAAGTATCCAGCAGCGGCTCCAGATTGCGGATCAGATCCTGCTCCACAGCCATACCCAGTTCCTGGAACAGCTCATAGTAGTCCTCATAGGTGAAGTCACTGATGTCGTAGGGAGGCACATCGGGGGCTTTGACGGAAGAACCATCGGTGGTATTGATGTTGATCTCCAGAGAGCTGAACGCACCGTCAAACACATAGGAATCGCCCTGGATTTGGAGGGTATGGTCCACGCTGTTGTCCTGTCCCTGGGTTACATCCAGCGTCAGGTTCACAGGCAGCATATCCGAGTATACTTGATAGGAGCCCTGGGGGATGCCCAGAGGAGATTTTTTCTCCGAATCCATATCGTACCGCATTTCCAGAGAGCCGCCGTAAGGCTGGGTAAGGCTGATGATGCCATCGGAAACGCTGCCGTTTTTGGTGTAGGAGTGAGTCAGCAGGAACTGGGGCTCACCATAGACCTCTACATAGAAGGCCTCCTGTCGCCGGTCAGACTCCGCGCCCTGGGACTCATAGACCAGAGTGGTATCGGAATAGTCGGTATACAGACGGATCATACGGACCTGGTTGCCCTCCACATAGAGCTCCCAGGTAAAACCGGACTCCTCCACCTCACGGCCTGCATCGGCGGCGCTGTATTCCAGCTCATCCGCCAGAGAGAGCAGGGCATTGTCCAGCTCCTCCTCCAGATCATAGCCGCTGAAAACATCGTAACCGAAGGCGGCGGTCAGCATATCAGGGTTGATGAGCTTCAGGATCAGCTGTCGCAGGGTTTCGTCCTCACGCAGGGTCTGGGCCAGCTTGAGCAGCATGGCCTCCACATCCTCTGCCCGGGGCTGGAAGGTGTAGCGGGTACCAGTCATGGAGCTGCCCAGCTGAGGCAGGTTAAAGGACACGCCGTCCTCCACCATTACATTTTCTTCGTTGACAACTGTATAGACAATATCCAGATAGGACTCCAGCAGAGAGCGCCACTCCTTGCCCGAAATCTCAGGCAGAGCCAGCGCACTCAGGTCTACGTCCTGACCGGTGAGGGCCTCCACTGTCTGGGAGAGATCCATGGTATAATAGGTATCCTGGATCTCGGGCAGATAAAAGCCCAGAGTTCCTTTGTCATAAGACAGCAGGCCTGTGAGGATGGGGCTGCCCATCAGGGTGAACTCTCCGTTGGCCAGTAAGGTGTCCCGGTCCAGATCCACCTTCAGGCAGACGGAGGAGTCCTCCAGGTACTGGTTGATCTCTGCGCTGTCCGTGATGGCGGTGATCGTCAGATCGGAAGAGAACGCGCCGCTGCCGATGGTGTCCACACCTTCCTCCAGCATACCAAGCGCGCGATCAGCAAACAGGTCCTGCTGATAAGAGACGAATTGCTTGGACGGAGCGGAAAAGAGCCGGGGGATCACCAGAATACCCGCAGCCACCACGACTACAGCGGCAATGGCACCGGCGATTATTTTCCCTTTGGGACGGCGGGCGGCGGGGGCAGCTTTCGCCTCAGGCTGGGGTTCCTGAGATACAGCAGATGCCTGCTCTACGGGAGTGCCGCAGTTGATGCAAAATTTTGTATCCTGGGTGAGCCGCTCGCCGCAGTTTCTGCAAAAGGCGGGGGTGTTGGTGGGGGCGGGGTCCTGAGGAACCGGGGTACCGCAGTTTTGGCAAAAGGCGGCCCCGTTGTGCAGCGGATGGCCGCAGTTGAGACAGTTTTTCATGGTTCTTCCTCCCTCGATAAGATGGCAGCAGTTCTGCTGCGCATAACGTATATTTCCTCTGTTTGCACACACCTCGATTGTACGGGCAGTAGGAAAAGAAGTCAACAGAAAATTACAAATAGTTCCATAAAAGGCGGGATTTCTTTGCTGGTTGTCTCTGAGAAACCCTTTATGATCGCTATGTTTAGGTATGGTGCGGTATACCTAAAAACACAGCCCGCAAGATTGTACCTGCGGGCTGTGTTTTTAGATTCTGTTGTCCAGAGAATCTGCCTGGGCTTCCAGTTCATCGATGCGGGCGGCCAAACGGTCCGCTTGGTCTCTCAGACGAAGAATCAGTGTCTCCTGGGAACTGTTACCGGCGGGCTCCTCCGTCAGCCGGGCCAGATCATCCTCCAGATTGTCCAGCTGTACCTGAAGGGTACTGATCTGCCGCTCCAGAACCCGCAGCATCTCACTGTTGTCTTGTTCCTCCTCCAGAATGGAAAAGCCGGTGGATGCCTCCAGCAGTTCGGTTTCATCCGCGTCATCCAGTTCAAAGTTGTGGTTCCAAGGTCCATTCATATTGGCTACGTCCTTCCGGTCAGAATTTATTTGATAAGCTCGACGGCATTCTTGGTTTAGTTCTATTGTAGCAGAGAGCTGTGATCATGAACAGACAGACAAAAATAAAAAATTTTTTTGCCTGGTATAAAACCAGAGGTCATGCCGGTGGCTCTTACTATTGACATCGCGAGATGGACCGAATGACAGGAGGAAAGAAAATGAAAAAGAGAGTGGTTATGATTCTGATGGCGCTGAGCATTGCCTGTACGGCGACAGCCTGTTCTTCCGGTGAGGATCGGGTTATGGAATGGTGTGAAGAGTCCTTTTCCCAGACAGAAGAACAATGGTATCAGGACACTGAAGAGATTATGGCGGAAGAGGAGTATCTGGGCGGCCTGCTGGAGACTGGCCCTGTGGACATAGATCAGCTGCCTTCCATCCTGGAGCCTATCCCTGGATATTACCCCTATGTAATCCGCTTCTATAATCAAGAAGGAGAACTGGCGCGGGATTTGGTACCTGGCTTTTTGGTGGACGGCGGGCGCTATACCATCCAGGATGCAATAGAAGAAGATATCATCACGGGCGTGGCTGCCTATACGGCGGATGGATACCCCTGCAAGGTAAGTGAACTGGCAGAAGTGGTGGATTGGGAAACGGGAGCCCACCGGTTAACCTGGAGCGCTGTCTATGTGTTTTATGTGAAGGAAGGTCTGGACGTTGAGATCGTGCCCTACGCAGGTGATGATCTGATCATGGCAGGCAGCCTGACCAGCTTCACCATGTATTGGGGAAGGGCAATGCAGGAGAAATTTGGATACGGATGGACTTATCAGGTCTGTGCTCTGGAGCCTGAGGTGGGAAGCAGTTTGGATGGTACGGTAGGCGTGATCGAGGATCATATGGACTGGATACAGGGGCCCAGTGCTACCAGTGGAGTTGTCCACTACTATTGTTATTTGGCCAGAGAGAACTTTGAAACCGTAGAAATGGGTGGCTGGTAAACTGTACCACCCCGTAAAAAACGCCTGTGGCCAAGAGGCCACAGGCGTTTTCAGAGCAAATTTTACTTGAGGTCGGGCAGAACGGAGAGGAACCCGTCCACGTCGGCCTCGGTGGTGTGGAAGCAGCACACAAAGCGGACCACGGTGTGGTCCTCATCGTAGGGACACCAGTCCTCATACTGGCATACCTCATCCAGCACCGGCTTTTTGTCATTGGGAGCAATGACGAACACCTGGTTGGTGGGGGACTCCACCCACAGCTTCCAGCCTTTGGCCTTCAGGCCCTTCTGGAGGCGGGCGGCCATCTCGTTGGCCTGACGGCCCATCTTGAAATACAGATCATCCTCAAAGAGGGCCAGGAACTGCACGCCCTGGATCCAGCCCTTCTCCATCACGGCCAGCATACGCTTCTTCATCCGGAAGAAGCCGTCGGTCAGCTCGGGCCGGGTGATGACCAGCGCCTCGCCGAACATGGTGCCATTCTTGGTGCCGCCGATGTAGAAAGCGTCGCACAGGTGGGCAAACTCAGGCAGGGTCAGGTCGTTGGCGTCAGAGGACAGGGCGCAGCCCAGACGGGCGCCGTCGATGAAGAGGTACAGGCCATGCTCACGGCAGAAGGTGTACAGGGCGGTGAGTTCCGCCTTGGTATATACCGCGCCGTTCTCGGTGGCGTTGGAGATATACACCAGACCGGGTTCGGTCAGGTGTACGTCCTGATGGAGCTTCAGCAGGGGTATCAGCTGCTCAGGGACGATCTTGCCGTCAGGAGAGGCGGGAACAGTGAGAATCTTGTGGCCGGTGGCCTCAAAAGCGCCCACCTCGTGGCCGTTCAGATGGCCGGAGTCGGGGCAGATGGCAGCCTGCCAGGGCTTGAGCAGGAAGGCGCAGGCCAGTACGTTGGCCTGGGTGCCGCCCACAACAAACTCTACCATGGCGTCGGGGCAGCCGCATACCTCACGGATGCGGTCCTTGGCTTTGGCGGTGTACTTGTCGTCGCCGTAGCCGATGTTGCCCTCCAGGTTGGCGGCGCACACTGCCTCCAGCACCTTGGGATGGGCGCCAAAGGAGTAGTCGTTGCGGAACCAGTATTTCATGTCTATGACCTCCATACAGGCGGCACGGGGCCCGGCGGTCCCGGCGGACCGCCTTAAAATTTAAAGCTGTCCTTCAGGCTGACCGAGCGGTTGAATACCAGATGGCCCGGCTTGGAGTCCTTGTTGTCGGCGCAGAAGTAGCCCTGGCGCAGGAACTGGAAGGAGGCGGGGGCCTCCACGTTGGCCAGGCCGGCCTCCACCTTGGCGCCGGTCAGCACCTCCAGAGAGTTGGGGTTGAGGCAGTCCAGGAAGTTCTTGTCGCCGGCGTCGGGGTCGGCATCGGTGAACAGGTTGTCGTACAGCCGCACCTCGGCGTCCACCGCGGTGGCAGCGTCCACCCAGTGGATGGTGGCGCCCTTCACCTTGCGGCCGTCGGCGGGATCGCCGCCCTTGCTGTCGGGATCGTAGGTGGCAAAGATCTCGGTGACATTGCCGTTTTCATCCTTGGCGCAGCCGGTGCACTTGATGAGGTAGGCGCCCTTCAGACGGCACTCGGGGCCGTCGGGATAGAGACGCTTGTACTTGGGCACCGGGGTCTCCAGGAAGTCCTCGGCCTCCACATACAGGTTGCGGGAGAAGGTGATCTCACGGCTGCCGGCGGCAGGATCGTTGGGATTGTTCTCCACGGAGAAGGTCTCGCTCTGGCCCTCGGGATAGTTGGTGATGGTGAGCTTGACGGGGCGCAGTACCGCCATCACACGCTGAGCCGTCAGGTTCAGGTCCTCCCGCAGGCAGTGCTCCAGGAAGGCATACTCCACGGTGGAGGCGGCCTTGCTCACGCCGTTGCGCTCGGAGAAGTTGCGGATGGCCCGGGGGGTGTAGCCACGGCGGCGCAGACCGCACAGGGTGGGCATACGGGGATCGTCCCAGCCGGACACCCGGCCCTCCTCCACCAGCTGGCGCAGCTTGCGCTTGCTCATGACGGTGTAGTTGATGCCCAGCCGGGCAAACTCGATCTGCCGGGGCTTGGCGGGCACGTCGCAGTTGGCGATGACCCAGTCGTACAGGGGCCGGTGATCCTCAAACTCCAGGGAGCACAGGGAGTGGGTGATCCCCTCCAGGGCGTCCTCCAGAGGATGGGCAAAGTCGTACATGGGGTAGATGCACCACTTGTCCCCCTGACGATGATGGTGCATATGGTTGATGCGGTAGATGACGGGGTCGCGCATATTGAAGTTGCCGCTGGCCAGATCGATCTTGGCGCGCAGGGTCATGCGACCGTTCTCAAACTCGCCGGCCCGCATCCGGGCAAACAGGTCCAGGGACTCCTCGATAGGACGATCCCGGTAGGGAGAGCGGGCGGGGGTGTTCACATCGCCGCGGTATTCCTTGAACTGCTCGGGGGTGAGCTCGCACACATAGGCCAGACCCTTCTTGATGAGCTCCACGGCATACTCATACATCTTGTCAAAGTAGTCGGAGGCGAAGTAGAAGCGGTCGCCCCAGTCGTAGCCCAGCCAGTGGATGTCCTCCTGGATGGCCTCCACATACTCCACGTCCTCCTTGGTGGGGTTGGTGTCATCCATGCGGAGGTTGCAAAGACCACCGTACTTTTCGGCAGTGCCGAAGTCTACAAAAATTGCCTTGGCATGGCCGATGTGCAGGTAGCCGTTGGGCTCCGGGGGGAACCGGGTGTGGACGGTCATGCCTTGGAACTGACCACCCTGGGCGATGTCCTCGTCGATGAAATCATGGATGAAGTTCTGCGTCATGGTGGGGTTCAGCTCTTCTGGCATTTGGTTTCACTCCTTTATTTTAATACAAACCAATATTTTACCCCGGAACTGGAAAAAAAGCAAGAGCTCAACAAAAAAGGAGGCGGATTATTCCGCCTCCTCAAGGGACAGCTGTTTTTTACGGCCAGCCAGCAGGAAACCGCTGGTGAGGGCGGTAAAGGGAGCCACCGAGACCAGACCGAAGGAGCCCACGATGGTGTGGACGATCTCGGAGGCCACATATTTATAGTTAAGGATGTTCCAGATGGGGGTGCCCTGGGCCATAAAGACCATCAGCAGGGCGATGTAGCCGCCGGAATAGGCCAGCAGCAGGGTGGTGGTCATGGTACCCATGGCGGCCCGGCCCACATTCATGCCGGAGCGCACCGCCTCCCAGCGTGAGATGTCGGGCCGCTTTTCCACCACCTCATGGACGGCGGAGGTAATATCCACGCTCAGATCCATCACCGCGCCGGAGGAGCCGATAAAGATGGAGGCCATAAAGATCTGGGTCAGGTTCAGATCCTGATATCCGGCATAGAGCAGGCTTTCCGAGTAGGCCATCACTGCGCCGTGGATCTGGAACAGGTCGGTAAACAGAATGCCCAGTACGCAGGTCACCAGCACACCCAGAAAGGCGCCGGATACAGCGGACAGACACCGCCGGTCAAAGCCGTAGACCAGGGCGATGATGAGCAGGGTAAGCACCAGGGTTACCAGCAGGCCCATGAAGATGGGATTCCAGCCGTTGAGGTAGAGAGGGACCAGCACCTTCCACAGCATGAGCACCGTCAGTACAAAGGAAGCGATGGCCCGCACGCCGGTGCGTCCGGCAAAGAGAATGAGGAACACGGCGAAGATGCCGGCCAGGATGGCCTCCTTGCCGATGCGATAGTGGTCGGTCATGGTCACCGAGATGATCTCGTCCCCCTGGTAGCTTACCACAACCATGGCCTTGTCGCCGGGGGCAAAGAGCTTGTCCTGCTCCAGAGAGCCGTTGAGCATATTGACGCCGGTGGCAGTCTGGCCCTTGAAGCGACCGCCCAGCAGCTCCAGGGTGCAGCGCTGCTCACCGGAGCGGACCAGGCCGGTGTCGATGATGGCGGAGTCGTCCACCGCCGTTACCAGGGCGGTGCAGCGGTCGGCCTGCTGATATTGCAGGGCTCCCTCAAAGCCGGTGGGGATCAGGATCAGAAAGAGGATCAGAGCCAGACAGATGGCAAGGGGCGCGTAGTAGCGGCGCTTATTGGAATCCAGGAGAAGGGATGTCATGAAACGGATCGGTCCTTTCGTATGGGCAAAAAGGATGCGGCATGAGCCGCACCCTTTTTGCTGTCTGTAAACAGGGGTGGGAAGGGAAGAGAAAGTTACTGCACGTTCAGCATACCGGCCAGCTTGTTGAAGATCTCGGTGTTGTCGTAGTAGCCGTTGAACTGCTCGGCGTTGACACCGTGAGCCAGCACGGCCACGGGCAGGCCGGTGTGGCTGTAGGAGGTGAAGGACACGCCGGACTTGTTGTTCAGGATGTGGGTGATGGTGACGGTCAGGGGCTCATAGGTGCCGTACATCACATACTCCTGCTGCTCATCCATGCCGGTGGCAGTCTCGTTGATGCTCTTCTCATAGGCGGTCTTGATCTGGGACAGCTCATAGGGGGTGAGCACCAGCTTGTCGCCCTCCTCGCCCTGGGTCTTCAGGCCAAACAGGGTCTCGATGTCGGCCAGAACATCCTCAAAGGAGGTCTTGTTCTCCTTGTAGGCGGCAACATAGTCGCTGTCATACTTGGCGAAGGAGATCTTCTGGGACTCCAGCAGGTTCAGGTAGGTGTCGTAGTCGGTGCCGGCAAAGCCGATGGTCAGACCGCCGGTCTCGTGGTCGCCGGTGACCAGGATCAGGGTCTCCTCGGGATGCTCAGAGGCGAAGTCGATGGCCACCTGAACCGCGTCAGCCAGAGCCTTGGTATCG
>NZ_CAJFGT010000035.1:0-27646 GCF_904377885.1 Flavonifractor sp. An112
CGGCAAAAGGGACGGATTCCCACGAAAAACGGCCGCCCGGTGGGCGGCCGTTTTTCTCGGAATGACGGGTCTTTGTACGAGCTGCACATTTTGCAACAGCCCCATAAAATTTTTCCTCTTTTGGGGAACCTTTTTGAAAAACTCCCGTCTATCCTTGTGACAACAAACTTGCAAGGAGGACCTTACCGATGAAAAAATTCGGCGCCGCCGCGCTGGCCCTGACTCTGGCCGGCTCCATGACCCTCCCGGCCCTGGCTGTGGAGACCCCCGTGCTCATCTCCGCCAAGGTGGGCTACACCACTTCCATCACCCTCAACGGTGAGAAGCTGGACACCGCCGCTCTGCCTGCCGCCTCCGACTCCATGCTGCCCCTGCGCCTGCTGGCCGAGGCCGACCACGGCAACGCCTACTGGGATCAGGAGGGCAACGAGGCCTGGTTCAACTTCGGCCAGGACAAGATCACCGTAAGCTTTGACGACAACACCATTCTGGTCAACGACGAGCTGGTGAAGGAGAAGGCGGAGGTTACCGCCGGCGTGACCTATGTGTCCTCCGGCGTGCTGGCCCTGCTGGACGGCTTCACCGTCACCTGGGCCGACCCCACCGCTGAGAGCTTTGGCGCCGTGGACATCACCACCCCCAACAACGACCCCATGGTCAAGCTGGCCT
The DNA here is from genome assembly GCF_904377885.1 of Flavonifractor sp. An112. Classification (NCBI taxonomy): domain Bacteria; kingdom Bacillati; phylum Bacillota; class Clostridia; order Eubacteriales; family Oscillospiraceae; genus Flavonifractor; species Flavonifractor sp. An112. The sequence continues at coordinate 670 of NZ_CAJFGT010000035.1, forward strand.
ACTCCATCATGGAGAGCAGCGAGATGTTCGGCTCCCGCACCTATGAGGATATGCTGGCCGATGCCTACAAGATCCCTGTGGATGAATTTGAGCAGATCGTGGCCTTCTTCCCCATGATCACCTCCCCCGACACCGTCATCATCGGCAAGCTGGCTGAGAACGCCGATGAGAAGGCGGTCACCGATGCCCTGGAGGCCTACCGCAAGAGCCAGGAGGACACCTTCTCCTGGTACCTGTCTCAGCACCTGCCCAAGGTGCAGGACGCCCGCACCGTGATCGAGGACGGCTATGTGTTCTTCTTCATTGGTGAGAACGCCGATCAGGCCGAGCAGATGTTCCGCGACTTCGTGGCTGCTCAGGGCTGAACCTTCCAAGCACGAAACAAGGTCCCGGCTATGGCCGGGACCTTGTTTTTTGCACCGGGAGCCGCTATAATGTGGAAAAAAGGAGGGATCTCCATGGAAGAACACACCCCCGTATCCGCCCCCCAGGCTCTGGAGGACCTGGAGGTCTGCTACCGGGATTTCATCGAGAAGCTGAAGAAGAGCAAGGCCTCCAGTGTGGGCGAGGTCATGGGCAATTTCTTCCGGGCCCAGGGCAACCCCCGGGTGTCCTATGCGGTGGAGGAGTTTGACGCCGCCATGACAGAGCGCCTGACCACCCTGACCGCCGTGCTGGAGACCTGTCCGGCGGAGGAGGCCTGCCGTCTGGCGGTCCAGGCCCTGGAGCTGGTGCTCTTCTATCCCGTCCCCAAAGATAACACCGTGGCCTTTTCCCTGTCTGCCTTTGAAGGGCGGGCCATGGCCCTGCTGCCCTTCCTCCCCCCCGACAAGCAGCGGGAGATCGCCAGCCGCTATGCCAGGCGCACCACACCCCGGCAGATGCTGCCCAATCAGAAGAAGCTGTGGAAGGCCCTCTCCCAGTTCTGAGCAGTCGGAATATCTTCCAAAATTGAATTCATACAAGCCGCGCAAAATGCAGAAAAACCCACTGCTTTGCGCGGTTTTTTCTGTTTCTCCCTGGATATCTTTCCACAAACACTATGCAGCCAGCAAATTGTTTTACCTTAAAAAAGAGTATATAGTTGTGATTGGAAAGAAGGTCCAGCAGGGCAGGGCGAGGAGGCGCCCCGCCCTGTTTGGCCTGAGCGCACCCTGAAGAGGAGGAAGAGATTGTATGAAAAAACGCATCTTGTCCCTGGCACTGACCCTGGGGCTGGTGATGACCCTCTGTCCCACTGCTCTGGCCGCAGGCAAGGGTCTGTCCAACTTCCAGAAGAGCGCCGCCTACACCGCCGGTACCTTTACCGATGTGCCTGCCAGCACCTGGTACACGGAAAACGTCAAGACCGCCTATGAGCTGGGTCTGATGAAGGGCACCAGCTCCGTTGCCTTCTCCCCCGACGGCAACATTACCGTGGGCTCCGCCATCGCCCTGGCCTGCCGGCTCCACAGCATCTATGAGACCGGCGGCGCCAACTTCATCCAGGGTAACCCCTGGTATCAGGTCTATGTGGACTATGCCCTCAAAAACGGCATCATTACCCAGGGCCAGTTTACCAACTATGACGCGGTGGCCACCCGCCGGCAGTTTGCCGCCATTCTGGCCAAGGCCCTGCCTGAGGAGGCTCTGGAGGAGAAAAACACGGTGGAGGACGGCACCATTCCCGATCTGGCCGCCGGTTCCGCCAACTATGACGACATCTATCTTCTCTATCGGGCGGGCATCCTCACCGGCAGCGACTCCAAGGGCACCTTCGTCCCCGAGTCCACCATCACCCGCTCGTCGGTGGCCGCCATCGTCTCCCGCATGGCCATGCCCCAGCTGCGGCAGTCCGTCACCATGAAGGTGGTCCCCGCCACCAAGCTGACCATGAACCAGACCAGCCTGACGCTGGAGGAGGGCAAGACCTCCACCCTTACCGTTACCCCCTCCCCCGCTGACGCCACTGTCACCAACGTGACCTGGAAGTCCTCCAACACCAGCGTGGCTACTGTGGACAACGGCAAGGTCACCGCCGTGAAGAAGGGTTCCGCCACCATCACCGCCACCACCGCCAACGGGGTCAAGGCCACCTGCAAGGTCACCGTCACCCCCGCCCCCGTGGAGGTCACCGGCGTCTCCCTGAACAAGTCCACCATGAGTCTGGCGGAGGGCACCACCGGCCGTCTGACCGCCACGGTGAAACCCAGCGACGCCACCAATGACAGCGTCACCTGGTCCTCCTCCAACACCAGCGTGGCCACCGTCAGCAGCGGCGGCACCGTCACCGCCAAGCGGGAGGGCACCGCCACCATCACCGTCACCACCTATAACGGAAAGACCGCCACCTGCAAGGTCACCGTCACCCCTGAGATCAAGGTCTCCAGCGTCACCGTGGACCCCAGCAGCCTGACGCTGGAGGTTGGGGACAGCGAGTACCTCAGCGCCTCGGTGTATCCCGCCAACGCCACCGACGACAGCGTGGAGTGGGAGTCCTCCGACACCAGCGTGGCCACCGTCAACTCCAGCGGTAAGGTCACCGCCGTGGCCCCCGGCTCCGCCCGGATCACCGCCACCTCCGAAAACGGCCGGTACGACTACTGCCGCCTGACCGTCAAGGCCTCCACCAAGCTGAACTTCTCCGTGCCTGAGCTGAACCACAACTACGGCCCCATGACCATTGTCTACCGCTCCGGCAGCACGGTCACCAACTTCCTGGTGAATGACTTCACCTTCACCAGCGGCAAGCTGCAGTTCGGCAAGGCCCGTCTGGAGGCCACCGCTCAGGGCAGCGTGGGCAGCGGCTCCCAGTACTTCTACGTCCGCATCAATCTGTACGACGCCAGCGGCAAGCTGCTGGACACCGACTACAGCTCCAAGAGCGTGGGCAACAATCAGGACTTCGCGGTAGAGATGACCTTCGATGTGGACCCCACCGCCCTGTCACAGGCCGCCTCCATTGAGTTCGTCAGCTACTCCGGCGACAAGGCCGTGCCCGGCCTGGTGGAGCCTGAGACCCCCGATCCCGAGCCCGAGGTGGACCCGGAGAAGGAGGAGGCCCTGGAGATCGGCGAGCGGATGGAGGGCTATTTCCAGAGCGGTATGAACCATCTGACTCCGGTGCAGGAGTACATGAGCAAGGTTCCCGCCTATTCGGAAAACCCCTACGGCGACTCCCAGTACGTCAAGTTCTCCATTGACGGCATCACCAGCTTCCAGTCCGACGTGGAGAAGGTCATCGAAAACTGCGGCGACAATTCCTATTGGTCCGGCGTCAAAACCCTGGCTGAAAATCTGTTGGAGGATGTGGAGGAGGCCGTCGCCCTGTTTGACCGGGTGGGCAACAGCTCCTCTCCCACCAGCACCGATATCTCCCAGGCCCGCAACTCCTACCTCTACATTCTCAAAGCCTGGAGCGGGGTCATGGACGCCTCCTCCAGCGTGGTCAAAGGTCTGTAATTTCAACATTTACTGAAAGGAGCTCTCTCCCATGAAAAAACGCATTCTGTCCCTGTTCCTGGCTGTGGGCCTGTCGGTATCCCTGCTGACCACCGGCGCCCTGGCCGCCGACGACGGCCTGTCCAACTTCAAGTCCGTCAATACCTACACCACCGGCACCTTTACCGACGTGCCCGCCGACACCTGGTACACCAGCAACGTCAAGACCGCCTATGAGATGGACCTGATGAAGGGCACCAGTGGCACCGCCTTCTCCCCCGACGGCAACATCACCGTGGGCTCCACCATCGCCCTGGCCTGCCGGCTCCACAGCATCTACAACACCGGCGCCGCCAACTTTGTCCAGGGTGATCCCTGGTACCAGGTCTATGTGGACTACGCCGTGAAGAACGGCATCATCTCCCAGGGCCAGTTCACCGACTACAACGCCGTGGCCACCCGCCGTCAGTTTGCCGCCATCCTGGCCCGTGCCCTGCCCGCCGAGGCCCTGGAGGCCAAGAACACCGTGGACGACGGCATGATCCCCGACGTGGCCGCCGGCTCCGACAACTACAACGACATCTACCTGCTCTACCGGGCGGGCATCCTCACCGGCAGCGACTCCAAGGGCACCTTCCAGCCTGAGACCACCATCACCCGCTCCTCCGTGGCCGCCATTGTCTCCCGTATGGCCAACCCCGCCCTGCGGCAGAACATCTCCCTCACCTATGTGAACCTGACCGGCCTGACCCTCACCGGCCTGAGCCTGGAGGCCGGCAAGACCGGCGCCATCTCCGTACAGACGGCCCCCTCCAATGCCACCGTCAAGTCCCTGACCTGGAGTTCCTCCGACGCCAGCGTGGCCAGCGTCAGCAACGGCACTGTCACCGCCCATAAGGCGGGCACCGCCACCATCACCGCCGTGGCCGACAACGGCGTCAGCGGCTCCTGCACCGTCACCGTTACCGCCGCCCCCGTGGCCGTCTCCTCTGTCACCCTGAACCAGACTACCATGACCCTGGACGTGGGCAAGACCGGCACCCTCACCGCCACCGTCCAGCCCGCCGACGCCGTCAACAAGAACATCACCTGGACCTCCTCCAACACCGCTGTGGCCACCGTGTGGAGCGGCACCGTCACCGCCGTGGCCCCCGGTACCGTTACCATCACCGCCTCCACCCCCAACGGCAAGAGCGCTTCCTGCACCGTCACCGTGAAGAAGCCCGCCAGCTCCGGTTACCAGTCCTACTCCCGGTTCGCCGGCGTGCCTGACTTCGGTCTGGTGATGGGCACCTACGCCATGGACAGCACCTATGATCCCTCCGACAACTCCGGCGGCTTCTTCTACTCCTACACCAGCATCAAGAACGCCGGTCACGGCGAGGACTTCGCCGAGCGCTATGACGCCGCCCTGGTGGCCAGCGGCTTCCGGTACATGGACAGCTTCGTCAATGACGACGGCGGCACCACCCTGATTTACACCAACGGCACCTACTTTGTTATGATGGGCGCCAGCGTGGCCGGTGGTGTTCCCGGCATTCTGATCGTAGTTACTCCCTAAGTTTACAATTCCACGCAAAAAGGCCCCGCTGCCGTTGGCAGCGGGGCCTTTTGTGATTCATTACTTCATCAGGGAGCACACCAGCTCGGTGTAGCCCGCGGGGTCGGCCAGAGGCAGACCGGCAATGAGCTGGGCCTGGGCATACAGCAGCTGGGCGTACTTGGCGGCCAGGTCCTTGTCCTCGGCCACCGCCCGCTTCAGGGCGGCAAAGGCGTCCGAATCGGGATTGAGTTCCAGCACCCGCTGGGCCTTCATGTTGTCGGCGTTGTCCGGGTCCATCCGCTGGAAGTACTTCTCCATCTCCAGAGTGATGGGGCCGTCGGTGGTGAGGCACACGGCGCCGCTCTTCAGGATCTTGGACAGGCGGGCTTCGTGGATGTCGCCCCCCAGGGTCTCCTTCAGGAAGTCCAGCACCGGCTTGTTCTCCTCCGCCTTCTGCTCCAGGGCGGCCTTCTCCTCGTCGGTCTCAGGCAGGGCGTCGTCGTCGTCCACCGACTTGAAGGCCTTGCCGTCCACCGCGCCCAGCACGTTGACCACGAACTGGTCGGCCTCGGCGGTGAGGTAGAGGATCTCGTAGCCCTTGTCCCGGATACGCTCGGCCTGGGGCAGCTTGTCCAGCTTGGCGGTGTCCTCGCCGCAGGCAAAGTAGACGTACTGCTGGTCCTCGGGCATCCGCTCCTTGTACTCGGCCAGGGTGGTCAGCTTGCCCTCCTTGGAGGACCAGAACAGCAGCAGGTCGCTGAGCAGGTCCTTGTGGACGCCGTAGTCGGCCACCACACCCATCTTGATCTGGGGACCGAAGGCCTTCCAGAAGGTCTCGTACTTCTCCCGGTCCTCCTTCTGGAGGCGGAGCAGCTCGGCCTTGATTTTCTTCTCCAGGTTGTTGGCAATGACCTTCAGCTGGCGGGTGTGCTGGAGCATCTCGCGGGAAATGTTCAGGGAGAAGTCCTGGGAGTCCACCACGCCCTTGACGAAGCGGAAGTGCTCGGGCAGCAGGTCGGCGCACTTGTCCATGATGAGCACGCCGGAGGAGTAGAGCTGCAGGCCCTTCTCATATTCCCGGGTGTAGAAGTCGTAGGGGGCGTGGGAGGGGATGTAGAGCATGGCCTTGTACTCCACAGTGCCCTCGGCGGACACGTGGATCACGCTCAGGGGGTCCTCCCAGTCGCCGTACTTCTCCTTGTAGAACTGGTTGTATTCCTCGGTCTTGACCTCGCTCTTGGGCCGCTGCCACAGGGGCACCATGGAGTTGAGGGTCTCCCACTCGTCATAGTCCTCCCACTCGGGCTTGTAGTCGTCGCCGGCGTCCTCCGGGCGGGGCTTCTGGCGGGACTTGTGCATGAGCATGACGATGGGATAGTGGATATAGTCGGAGTACTTCTTCACCAGATCGGCGATACGGTACTGCTCCAGATACTCGTCGTAGTGGTCGTCGTCGGTGTTGGCCTTGATGTGGAGCACAATGTCGGTGCCCACCTTGTCCTTCTCGCAGGGCTCGATGGTGTAGCCGTCGGCGCCGTCAGACTCCCACTTCCAGGCCTGGCCGGCGCCGTAGGCCTTGCTGGTGACGGTAACATGGTCGGCCACCATGAAGGCGGAATAGAAGCCCACGCCGAACTGACCGATGATGTCGGTGGTATCCCCCTCGGCCTTCTCCTGCTTGGCCATCTCCTGCTTAAACTGGAGGGAGCCGCTGCGGGCGATGGTGCCCAGGTTCTGCTCCAGCTCCTCCTTGGTCATACCGATGCCGTTGTCGCTGATGGTCAGGGTACGGGCGATCTGGTCGGGGGTGAGGGTGATCTTCAGCTCTGACCGGTCCAGGCCCACCTTGTCGTCGGTGAGGGCCTTATAGGCCAGCTTATCCATGGCGTCGCTGGCGTTGGAGATGATCTCCCGCAGGAAGATCTCCTTGTGGGTATAGATGGAGTTGATCATCAGGTCCAGCAGTCGCTTGGATTCCGCCTGAAATTCTTTCTTTTCCACGATGAATGCCTCCTGTATATGAAAGTGTTTTTAAAAACATAGCGTTAGCACTCAATTATCCAGAGTGCTAACGCTATCATAATCCTTCGTATGAAAAATTGCAAGGGGGTTCAAGAAATGTTTACAATTCACCCCTCCCCGTCTATCTCCCAGTCGTATTCCCGGAACAGGATGCGGAAGGAGGGGATGTTATCCCGGCCCAAGTTGGAGGTCTCCACCGTGAAGCGCCAGGCCCTGTCGGTGAGGACGGCGGACACCACCACATCCTCCCCGTCCTGGGCCACAGTGACATCCTTTAAGAAGTGGCTGTCCCGGCCCAGGGAACCCGCCGGGAAGGAATAGGGGTACAGGTCCTCCGGGTAGTCTCCCAACCACTCATCTACATCGGCTTCTGTGCTTCCGCTCTCCAGGCAGGTGTTGTACAGGCGGATGGTGAAGATTCTGCCCTCCGGGTCAAAGGCGGTGGAAAAGGGCGGGATGGTGGTGACTGCCGGGAAGAAGGAGACCACCTTCTCCGGGCTGTCCCCGTTGGGGATAAAGGAGAAGGACAGGCCGTCGGCATCGATGCGGGCGTCGTAGAGCTGCTCATACCGCCCCCACTCCTTGGGTGGATCGGCGGCCTCGCTGGAGGTCCCCATGGAAAAGGGCTGGGTTGGGTCCAGCCAGGCGGTTTCCTGGTAGGACTGGATGGCCCCCCAGTCCTGGTCGGGATGGATGGAACCGTGCTCGTCCCCCACCACCCACACCGTACGGATCTCCGGGAGACCCTTCCAGGCGGTGCCTGCGTCCCACCCGGTGGTGGTGTAGCGCACCTCACCGGGACCTGTGATCTCATAGGCGGTAAACTGGCTCCTGCCGGCCAGCTGTACCCGGCGGCCGGTCTGACCAAACACCCAGGCCAGCAGGGCGCATTCGGGGTCATTTTCATAGCCGTACTCCACCAGATAGTCCCCCTCATAGGGAGTGACCTTCCTCACCTCATAACCCTCCTGGTTGTAGAGAGTATGGATGCTCTCCTCCTGTACCGGCAGTATGGTGAAGTCGTATTCCGCCGCCGGAGCGCTCTCCTTCGGTGGGGGCGTGGTCTGCGTCTCAGCAAGTGTCTGCGCCGCGCAGCCGCACAGGGCAAGGGCCAGCAGCAGGGCAGGCAATACCGTGCGTTTCATAACAGTGACCTCCTTTTCTGCCTCCATCCTACCATGTTCCGTGGTACAGAGGGTTACAGGGCCGGTGCCAATGTGGAGACAAGGGGTTACAAAGCGCAAAAAAGGAGCGGCCAAAGGCCGCCCCTATTTTCCAACACAGAACCGCTCGAAGATGCGGGCGGTGATGTCCTCCCGGATATTGGCTCCGGTGAGCTCGCCCAGGGCGGACAGGGCCTCCTCCACGTCGGTAAGGAGGGCGTCGGGGGTGACCCCCGCCTCCAGGCTCTCCTCCGCCCGGGCCACGCTGTCCAACGCCCGCCGGGCGGCCTCCGCCTGCCGGGCGTTGGTGAGCAGTTCTCCCGCCCCTCCCACGCCCACCGTGGGGAAGAGTCCTTCCACCAGCTCTCCCAGCTTGTCCAGCCCCTGGCCGGTCTTGGCGGACACCGACACCACCGGTGGCATCTCCTCCACCCCCAGCACCGGCATGGGCTTGGAGGGCAGGTCCGCCTTGGTGCGTACCAGGATCACCGGCGCGTGGTCTCTGGCATCGGCCAGCAGGTCCCAATCCTCCTCCCCCAGGGCCGTGGAGCCGTCCCACAGCACCAGGGCCAGAGCGGCCTCCTCCAGCGCGGCACGGCTGCGCTCCACGCCGATGCGCTCCACGGTATCCTCGGTCTCCCGGATGCCGGCGGTATCAATGAGCCGCAGGGTCACGCCCCCCAGCACGCACTTGGCCTCCACCGTGTCCCGGGTGGTACCGGGGATATCGGTGACGATGGCCCGGTCATAGCCCACCAGGGCGTTAAGCAGGGAGGATTTGCCCGCGTTGGGCCGCCCCACCAGCACACAGGGCACGCCCCCGGCAATGTACCTCCCCCGCTGGTAGGTGGCCAGCAGGTCCTCCAGGGCGGTTCTGGCCCCAGTGAGCCCCTCCCGGATGGTGTCCGCCCGGAAGGGGTCGATGTCCTCGTCGGGATAGTCCAGCACAGCGTGGAAGTGGGCCAGCAGGTCGGTGAGACCGTCATAGATGGCCCCCACCCGGCGGCCCAGAGCGCCGGAGAGCTGACCGGCGGCCTGATACACGGCGGCGGGGGTCTCGGCGTCAATGAGGTCGGCCACCGCCTCCGCCTGGGTCAGGTCCAGCCGCCCGTTGAGGAAGGCCCGGCGGGTAAACTCCCCCGGCCCCGCCTGCCGCACCCCCTGGGCAAAGAGGGCCTCCAGCCCCAGAGAGAGCACCGCCGGGGAGCCGTGACACTGCACTTCCGCCGTATCCTCCCCGGTATAGCTGTGGGGGCCGTGAGAGATGGTGGCCAGGGCCTGGTCGATGACCTCGCCCCCCGGCCCCAGCAGCTCCCCCAGCACCAGATGCCGGTCCTCATATGCCGTCAGAGGTTTGCCCCCCAGGGGCCGAAACACCGTAGAGACCGCGGCAATGGCCTCCGGCCCGCTGAGACGGAGGATGCCGATGGCACTGGGAACGGCTGGTGTGGCGATGGCTGCGATGGTGTCGGACATGGTCTTTCCTTCCCGTCTCCCGCTGTGTGGAAACTTTGGCAATTCTGCCGTGGATTTTTCCCTTGACTACTTTTATGTCTACCGGAATATGCATAACGGTTGTTTTCCACCAGTGTGGACAAGTGTGGAAAACCCTGTGGATAATGTGGAAAACCCTGCGGGGCAACGCGCCTCCGCTTGCTTACCGTTTTTTTACATTGCATACCCGTCTGTATATGCCGTGTCAAAAGATTTTATGGTCCCACATTTTTTGTCAGGTTGTCAAAAAAATTGATTGGTTTTTGGGCAAGTCGGCACTTGCGCCGGGCTGGCGGGCATGATACCATTACCATATGGTAACCGTCTGCCGCGCATGGCCCCAGCCCTTGTGCGGCAGATCTTTTACGGTCTTTTTCCCACCAGACGGCGGGCCCGCTCCAGCAGCTTGGTGTATACCTCATCCATCTGCCATTCGTTGGTGATGGACAGCAGCTTGTCCGCCGGCAGCCAGGCCACCCCTGTATTCTCCCCCTCCCGGTAATGGAGGGGGTCTGTCTCGTCTGCGGTCAACAGATAGGTGAGATTCAGGTGCTGATGGGAGGGCACCCACGCCCCCCGCTTCACATGGCCCCACACCGGCAGGATCTCCAGGGAGGCCAGCGCCGTGCTCAGGGGCCGGATGTGCTCCACCCCCGTCTCCTCCCGGGCCTCCCGCAGGGCCACCGACAGCAGGTCGGCTTCCCCGTCGGCATGGCCGCCGGTCCAGGCCCATACCTGATAGAGGTTGTGGTGAGCCATGAGCACCTTACTGGCGTCGGCGTTGACCACAAAGCCGGAGGCGGTAAAGTGGGCGATCCTGTTCTGCCGGGTCAGAAGGTTATCAGGGAACAAGCGCAGGTACTCCAGCATCATTTCCTTGTCCCCGGCCTCCTGCTGGTTTTGTGGCACATAGGCCGCTATCTCCTCCCGGTACATCAGTTCACCCTCTCATAGGTCACATAGCGGAAGGGCAGGCCCTCGTGCTCCAGCGGATCCCCTTCCTCCGTCACCTGCCACGACGGATCGGCGTCCAGGTCGGGGAAGAAAGCATCGGCGGGCCAGGCCTTGTCGATCTTGGTGATATAGGCCTTGTCACAGTAAGGCAGCAGAGCCTTATATACGCTCTCCCCGCCGATGACGAAGGCATCCGCCGGGGCCGCCTCCAACAGGCTGTCCACATCGGCAAAGACCCCCGCCCCCTCGGGGGCGAAGGCGGCATTGCGGGACAAAATCAGGTTGCGCCGGTTTTTCAGGGGCCGGCCGCCGGGGAAAGTGGCCAGAGTCTTGCGCCCCAGAATGACGGCGTGGCCGGTGGTGAGGGTCTGGAACCGCTTCAGGTCGGCGGGGATATAGCACAGCTGATCCCCGTCCTTGCCGATGGCCCAGTTCTGGTCCACCGCTGCAATGAGATTCATGGCATATCCTCCTTACACCGCCACCGGGATGGGCTTGTCCAGGGTGTGGAACTGGTAGCCCTCCAGCTTGAAGCTGTCCTTGGTGAAGGTATAGAAGTCGGTGACGGAGGGGTCCATCCACAGCTTGGGGGCCTCATAGGGGGTGCGGGCAATGATCTCCTCCACCACCGGCACATGGCGGTCATAGATGTGGGCGTCGGCAATGACGTGGACCAGCTCGCCGGCCTCCAGGCCGGACACCTGGGCCATCATGTGGACCAGCGCGGCGTACTGCATCACGTTCCAGCCGTTGGCGGTGAGCATATCCTGGCTGCGCTGGTTGAGGATGGCGTTTAGGGTCCTGCCGCTGACGTTGAAGGTCATGGAGTAGGCGCAGGGGTAGAGGGCCATCTCGTGGAGGTCGTGGTGGTTATAGAGGTTGGTCATGATCCGCCGGGAGGCCGGGTTGTGCTTCAGGTCATAGAGCACCCGGTCCACCTGGTCAAACATCCCCTCGGCGTACTGGTGCTTCACCCCCAGCTGATAGCCGTAGGCCTTGCCGATAGAGCCGCTCTCGTCGGCCCAGGCGTCCCAGATATGGCTGTTCAGGTCGTGGATGTTGTTGGACTTCTTCTGCCAGATCCACAACAGCTCGTCCACCGCGCTCTTGAAGGCCATCTTCCGGATGGTCTGAACAGGAAACTCCTCCCGCAGGTCGTAGCGGTTGACGATACAGAATTTCTTCACCGTGTGGGCGGGGGTACCGTCCTCCCACCGGGGGCGCACCTCCTGGTCGGTGTCCCACACCCCATGGGCCAGAATATCCTTGCAATTTTGAATAAACAGCTCGTCTGCTCTGCTCATCGCGTACCTCCCGTTTTTCAAAAACCTCGACTGATCTCAAAATCAAACATCAGGAGTGTGACTTCACCATGAAAGACGCCCCCGCCTCCGGCTCCGCCACCACAACCCACCATCTGCATCTGCACATCGGCCTGCGCAATCTGAAAACCGCTCTCTCCGCCTCTCTGTGCGCCCTGATCTATCACTTCTTTCTCAGTGAGCGCAACCCCACCTTCGCCTGCATCGGCGCCATCTTCGGCATGGGAGCCAACATGGACCACTCCAAGCTCCACGGCGGCAACCGGCTCTTCGGCACCATCATCGGCGGCCTGCTGGGCATGGGGCTGTTCCGCATCTATCTGATCTTCTACCCCGACGGGGAGAACCGGCTGCTGCTGGTGCCTCTACTCTTTGTGGGCGTCATCATCCTGATCCTGCTGGCCCAGACCTTCTGGGTGGGAGCGGTACAGCCCGGCGGCGTGGTGCTGTGCATCGTCCTGTTCAACACGCCGGTGGACACCTATGTGTCCTACGCCCTGGACCGGATGTTTGACACCGGCATGGGCGTGGCCATGTCCCTGCTCATCAACTATCTCCTTCCCCGGGAGCGTCTGGAGCCCTGGGTGGAGAAGTTCAAGGCAAAGTTTCATCGCAACAAGTAACGCAGGGCGGGAGGCCAGCCCCCGCCCCGCAGTCCCCGTTACGGCACAAGCTCACCCAACAGGCCTTCTCCATGAAGGCCTGTTATTTTTACGTCTTGTATCACATTATGTAATCCCTGGCCCGAAACAAAGACCTCGGTGTAGTTGGGGGCGTGGCCCCGCCACAGGCCGTCCTTCTCCTCCTCGAAGAGAACGGGCAGAGTCTGGCCCACCCAGCTCTCCAGCCAGGCCTGGTGGAGCCCACGGGCCACCTCACCCGCCCGGTGGGCCCGCTCCTCCTTCACCGCGTTGGAGCACTGGCCGGCCATGGCGGCGGCAGGGGTGCCGGAGCGGCGGGAGTAGGGGAAGATGTGCATGGCGGAGAAGGCGCACTTTTGCACAAAGTCCAGAGTCTGGACAAACTCCTCCTCGGTCTCGCCGGGGAAGCCCACGATGAGATCTGTGGTGATTCCGGGCCGGTCAAAGTATTCCCGCAGTAATTTGACGCTCTCATAATACCGCGCGGTATCATATTTCCGGTTCATTCGCTTCAAAACGCTGTCGCACCCCGACTGCATGGACAGGTGGAAGTGGGGGCACAGGTTGGGGATAGCCGCCCCCCGGCGGCAGAAATCGGCGGTGATGGTGCGGGGCTCCAGAGAGCCCAGCCGCACCCGGCAGTCCGGCGCGGCGGCGCACACCGCCTCAATCAGGTCCATCAGCTCCGGCTTGCCCTCCAGATCCCGGCCCCAAGAGGAAATCTCAATGCCGGTGAGCACCAGCTCTTTGTAGCCCTCCTCTGCCAGCTTGGCGGCCTGGGCGGCAGCCTCGGCAGCGGGCAGGGAGCGGATGGGGCCCCGGGCGTAGGGGATGATGCAGTAGGTGCAGAAGTTGACGCAGCCGTCCTCCACCTTCAGCATGGCCCGGGTGCGGCCCTCCAGGCCGCCGGCGGGCAGCCGCTCGAAAGTGCGGCGGCGGAGGGCGTCGTCCACGTCCACCACCTGGCCCCCGTCGGGGCTCAGGGCCTCCAGCCGGTCCAGAAAGCCCATGCGGTCGTTGGTGCCCATCACCAGGTCCACCTCCAGAGCCTCCACCGCCTCGGGGTCGGTCTGGGCGTAGCAGCCGCACACCGCCACAATGGCGTGGGGGGAGCGCTTACGGGCCTGCCGGATCATCTGGCGGGACTTCTTGTCGCTCACCGCCGTGACGGTGCAGGTGTTGATGATATAGGCGTCGGCCTCCCCGTCAAAGGGCACCAGAGTGTGGCCCCGGCGGGTGAGCTCGGCCTCCATGGCCTGGGTCTCGTACTGGTTCACCTTACAGCCCAGGGTATAGATCGCTGTACGCATACGCTTTCCTCTCTTTACAGGCGTTTTCCTGTTGAAAAACCTCTGACTTGCCAGTATAATAAACAGGACAGAGTTTCGATATCCCCTATTATACGGAATTCCAGTTTGATTGCAAGGATAATATTCGTTCAGGAGGTGCCCCATGTCTGAATTCCAGGTTTCTCTGGCCTCCATCCAGGAGGTCCGCCAGTTTGTCAATGCCGCCACCCGCTCCCCCTGCGAGGTGGACATTCTGTCCGGCCGCTATGTGGTGGACGGTAAGTCCATTATGGGGCTGTTCTCTCTGGACCTGTCCCACCCGGTGACAGTCCGCCTCCACGGCAGCGACGGCGATCAGGCCGCCTTCCGTCAGGCGGTTGATGCCTTTGTCAAGTGAAGTAAAACAAACTGGGGCGCTGCTGTTGCAGCGCCCCAGCTGTTTTTAATCCTCGATATAGGCCCGGATGCGGAGGGTGACTCCCAGCTCCTCCGTGATGGCCCGGCAGCGGTCGATCTCCGCCTGGGTCTTGTCCTTGTCCACGATGGTCATCACCACATGGGGCACATGGGCCTTGGCCTTCCTGGCGAAGTCCAGCATGGCCTCCCAGGCCTTGACCCCGTCCCTGGGCTGGGTGACGGCGCAGTACTCCTCCGCCGTGGAGCCGTTTAGGGAGATGGACACGGTGTCGATGCGGCCGGACAGCTCAGGGGTCACATCCCGGCCCAGGATCAGGTTGGCGTGGCCATTGGTATTGATGCGGATGGGAGGCAGGTTGGGCACCTTCTCCTTCAGCTGGTCCACCAGCCACAGGATGTCGTCGGTGCGGTACATGGGCTCGCCGAAGCCGCAGAACACCAGCTCCCGGTACTTGGAGTAGTCCCGGGCCAGCAGGTCGTCCAGGGCCTCCTGCCGGGTGGGCTCGTGGTCCAGCCACAGATCGTCAGCGTAGATGGAGCCCTTATGGCCGTTGTGCCGCAGGCAGAACACGCACCGGCAGTCGCACCGGTTGGTCAGGTTCACATAGAGGGCGCCTTCGTACTCATAGGAAATGGTCTCCATAAAAATACCTCCTTACTCACAGGCCGAAAAACCGTTTTCCATTCTCCAGGGTAATCTGTAATACTTCTTCTGTGGTCAGTCCCTTCAGCTGGGCCACCGTCTGGGCCATCAGGGGGATGAGGGAGGAGTCGCACCGGCGGCCCCGGTAGGGCTCGGGAGCCATGTAGGGGGCGTCGGTCTCCAGCATGATCCGGTCCATGGGCAGCCAGCTTATCACCTCAGGGGCCCGGCGGGCGTTCTTGAAGGTGATGTTGCCGGTGAAGGAGAGCATCCATCCCTTGTCCACCAGCACCTTGGCGTCCTCAATGCTGCCGGCGTAGCAGTGGAACACACCCCGGGCGTTGGGATGGGCCCGGACCATGTCCACGCAGTCCTTGTGGGCGTCCCGGTCGTGGACAATGGCGGGCAGGTCCAGCTCCTCCGCCAGGGAGAGCTGGGCGTCAAAAAAGTCCCGGGAGTTGGCCCGGTCCTCGGGGGTCTTGACCCAGTAGTAGTCCAGGCCGATCTCCCCCACCGCCACACACTTTTTGTGGGCGCACAGGGCGCGGATCTCATCCAGCTGGGACATGGTCACGCCCTCCAGGTTCTCCGGATGGAACCCGGCGGCAAAATAGAGATAGTCGTAGCGCTCCGCCAGGGCCATGGACTGCCGGGAGGACTCCAGGTCACAGCCGGGGCACACCACCAAGTCCACCCCCTTGTCCGGCAGCTGAGCCAGCAGGGCATCCCGGTCGGCATCAAAGGCGTCGTCATAGTAATGGGCGTGGGTATCGAAGATCATAAAGGCCTCCTGTGGTCTTGTTTTTTTCATCATAATGTCTGCTGAATCAACCGCAACGCGGTTGATTGGCGCGGCAGGGCCGCGCAATTTCACAAAACGGCGTACTTCGCTGTTTTGTGAAATTGCGACATTGTGACAATGCGTATGTTCGCCGGAACGAAACACGTCCCGGCGAACGGCGCAAGGGGTTGGGGCAGTATCGCCCAAGCCCCTTGCGCCGCAAAACCGAACGCCTTGGCCTGCTGTGCGTTCGGTTTTGCTCTGTACGCATTATCATACTCCCTTTTCCCACAGTTGACAAGGGGATCAGCCTGTGGTATACTGCCACCGAAATACGGGGATGAGGTCCGCCCGGGGCATTTGCCCGAACCGCCGTTTGGCTGATGACTTCTGCAATTTGTTGCAGGGGGCATTGGCTTTTTTGTTGCGCAAAAACGCAACAAAAAAGAGAGATGTGCCATTTCCTCGCCCCGTTGGGGCAACCGGAAATGATGCACAACCCTTCCTGTGCGGCAATGCCGCGCAGGAAGGGTGACGCCCTCTGGGAAGGATGATGTGTGTTATGTTGACAAGTTTAGGCTTTGTGTTGCTGCTGGGCCTGGCGCTGGGCACCCTGGCCACCAGGCTGCGGCTGCCCTCCCTGGTGGGTATGCTGCTGGCGGGCATTCTGCTGGGGCCCTGCGTCCTCAATCTGCTCTCCCCCTCCCTGCTGGGGATTTCCGCCGACCTGCGGCAGCTGGCCCTGGTCATTATCCTCACCCGGGCGGGTCTGAGTCTGGATGTGGAGGATCTGCGCCGGGCGGGACGGCCCGCCATCCTCATGTGCTTCCTGCCCGCCGCCTTTGAGGTGCTGGGCATGGTGGTACTGGCCCCCCGGCTGCTGGGGGTGAGCACCCTGGACGCCGCCATCATGGGCGCGGTGGTGGGGGCGGTCTCCCCCGCCGTCATTGTGCCCCGGATGCTCAAACTGATGGAGGAGGGCTACGGCACTGCCAAAGGCATCCCCCAGATGGTGCTGGCAGGGGCCTCGGTGGACGACGTGTTTGTCATCGTCCTCTTTACCTCCTTTACCGGCATGGCCCAGGGTGGGTCCTTCTCCCCCGCCGCTCTGGCCGGGGTGCCGGTGTCTATTGTACTGGGTGCGGCCTTCGGCCTGCTCATCGGCTTTGTGCTGGCAAAGTTCTTTGCCCGGTTCCATATGCGGGACTCGGTGAAGGTGGTCATTCTGCTCTCCCTGGCCTTCCTGCTGGTGGCTCTGGAGGATGCGGTGGAAGCCTGGGTGCCCTTCTCCGGCCTGCTGGCGGTGCTGGGGGCCGGTCTGGGCCTGCGGCGCTGGCGGCTGGTGGTGGCCCAGCGGCTCACCGCCAAGTTCGGCAAGCTGTGGGTGGGGGCCGAGATCATGCTCTTCGTGCTGGTTGGCGCCGAGGTCAACCTGCCCTATGCCGCAGCCGCCGGTCTGGCCGCCGTGGCCACGGTGCTGGGGGTACTGTGCTTCCGGGCCCTGGGCGTGCTGCTGTGCATGGCAGGCAGCCGACTCAACAAAAAGGAGCGGGTCTTTGCGGTGCTGGCCTATCTGCCCAAGGCCACCGTCCAGGCTGCCATCGGCGGCGTGCCTCTGGCCATGGGCCTGGGGTGCGGGCAGATTGTGCTCACCGTGGCGGTCATTGCCATCCTGGTCACCGCCCCCCTGGGCGCTTTCGCCATCGACTTCACCTACAAAAAGCTGCTCTCCAAAGACAAGTAAGAGCGGCCTTTCAGCCAAAGAAAAACGCCTGCCGTTCTGGCAGGCGTTTTTTTCAGGGCTTCTTGCCCAGCTTGTGCTTGGTGCCGTCGGGCTCCACAATATAGGTGTTCTCCAGCTGGGCCACCAGATTGTTCCGGTAGGCGGCAATGTACTCCTGCCGCAGCAGGTCCCGCTCCACCATCTCTTCGGGGGTCAGGCCCTCCTCGCTTTTGGCCTTCTTGGCCAGCTCGTTGATACGGGCAATCTTTTTGTCATCCATTATACATATCGCTCCAATAAAATCATAATTCGCCCCTTTTTGGACGGGCCGCCCACCTCTTTCAGGACACATTTGCCCAGGCCCCGGCAGCTCATCACGTCTCCCTCCGCCACGGTGCGGTCGGGCTTGAGGCACTCCCGGTGGTTGAGCTGGAACTTTCCCGAGGCAATGAGATCCGCCGCTTTCCCCCGGGACAGGGAAAATCCGGAGGCGGCCACCGCGTCCAGCCGCAGGGAGCTGACGGTGTCCCGGATGGGCTTCACCTTCACCTCCGGGGGCTTCAGGTCGGCCAGCTCCATGGGGGCTGTCTTGAGGCGCACCCGCCCGGCCTGGTCCAGATTCATGGCCAGAAAGTCGGCCACGTCCTCCAAAGCCAGGATGTGGCACTCCCCGTCCCCCACCAGCAGGTCCCCGATCTTCTCCCGGTCCAGCCCCAGGCCCAGAATAGAGCCCAGAAAGTCCCGGTGGCTCAGAGTACCGCCCGACCAGGTGCAGCGGACGGCCTTGATGGGGCAGTCGCTGTCCAGCCACACGTCCTCCTCCTGCCAGTCGGGGAGGAAGGCGCACACCGTCCGCTCAGCCCCCTCAAACCCGCCGTAAAACAGGTGCCGGGGATGGCCGCAGGCATTGAGCAGGTTTTCCACACTCACCCGCTCCTGTGGGGATAAAAAGCCGGTGTGGCCGGGCACCGACCGGGTACGGGCCAGCTCCAGCTTGTCCATGGCCCGAGCCAGCAGCAGCCGCTCCTCCCCGTCCCGGGCCAGCTTGTTCAGCAGTTCGGTCTTGGTCATATCCTTCCTCCTGTTGTTCTTTACAGGATAACACAGTTTTTCTCCCCTGGCAACTGCCGCCGCCTTGACAGAAATGCTATACTGATCATATCCATTACAAAAAGGGGGTGGGCGGATGCCCACATTCATTCTTCACCCGGAGCAGCTGGATCTGACCGGCCCCGACGGCACCGTGACCCACGGGGCGGATCAGGACTGGTTCCCCGATCTCTGGCAGCAGCGGGCGGGGTGCGGCCCCAACACCGCCGCCCTCATCTTCCACTATCTTGCCCAGCAGCGGCCTGAGTTTTCCCCATTGCGGGCCAAAATGGGGAAAGACCGGGCGGGCTTTCTGGAGCATATGTGTCGGGTGTGGGAGTATATTACCCCCCGGAGCCACGGCCTCAACCGGCCGGAGTACATGGTGGAAGGCATGACGGACTACGGCGCTGCCGTAGGGGTACCTCTGTCCCCCTCCCTCTTTGCCTTCCCCACCCCCCGCACCAAGCGTCCCCCCTGGGAACAGCTGCGTTCCTTTGTGACCGCCAGTCTGGAGGCGGACTGTCCGGTGGCCTTTCTCAACCTGGACAACGGCAAGGTCAAACAGCTCCACCGGTGGCACTGGGTGACCCTCATCGGTCTGGACGGCGACACCGCCTCCATTGTGGACAACGGCGAGGCCTTCACTATGGACCTGCACCTGTGGTACGACACCACCAAGACCCGGGGCGGCTTCGTGTCCGCCCTGGGCGCCGGGGAGGAGTTTGCCTCATGCTGAAGTGGATCGCGCTGTGGGTGCTCTTCTGGAGCATCCTGGACTTTGTCCTCATGGGTGTGGATAAGCGGAAGGCCAAAAAGCACCGCTGGCGGGTACCGGAAAAGGCCTTTTTCCTCATCGCCCTGGTGGGGGGCTCCCCCGGAGCCATTCTGGGTATGTACGCCTTCCACCATAAGACCCGCCACTGGTACTTCAAGTGGGGCCTGCCCGCCATCCTCGTGGCCCAGGCCGCCCTGGGCGGGTGGCTGTACTGGCACTTCGTTCTGTCCTGAAAATGCGGAAGCGATCAGCTTCCGCATTTTTTTGCAAAGATGAAGAATCCGGCGTTCCTCAATCGTATTGTGGGTGAAAGCGCTTTTCAATCCCACGGAAAGGACGTGACAGCCATGCCACCCATACCGGACCGGGCGGAGGCCCAGCGGCTGGTGGATACCTACTCCGACCTGATCCTCCGGCTGAGCTACACCTATCTGGGCAGCACTGCCGACGCCCAGGACATCTGCCAGACCGTCTTTCTCAAGCTGCTCCAAGCGCCCAAAGCCTTTGACAGCACGGAGCACGAGCGGGCTTGGATCATCCGCACCGCCATCAACCTGTGCAAGGACCACCTGAAAAGCCGTTGGCGGCGCACCACGGTGACCCTGGACGCGGCGGAGCGCGTGCCTGCCCCCCAGCCTGAGGAGGGCACCCTGCTGGCGGCTCTGGATCTGCTGCCCCCCAAATACCGCACGGTCATCTACCTCTACTACTACGAGGGCTACTCCGCCAGGGAGATCGCCGCCCTGCTGGGAGAAAAGCCGGCCACCGTTTTCACCCGGCTGGACCGGGGGCGGCAGAAGCTGCGGACCTATCTGGAACAGGAGGAACTGACATGAAGCAGTATAAAGATACCATGGACGAGCTCCGTTTCACCCCGGAGCAAAAGGCCCATATGGTGGACCGCCTGATGGAATCCGCTCAGGCTTCCCCCCGGCGCCCCCACAGCTTCCGCCGGGTGGCGGTAGTGGGGGTGGCTGCCGCCCTGGTCCTCAGCGTGGGAGTGGCGGGCGCCACCGGCGTGCTGGGAGAGGTAGGGGAGCGCTTCTCCGCCCTCTTCGGTCCTGCTACCCAGACCGAGGTCATCGACCAGATCGGCTACCCCATCGGCGCCTCGGTCACCGCTGACGGCATCACCATCACCGCCGACGCCATTGTGGGGGACACCTACTCCTATGCCATTGTCTACTCCATCTCCCGGGAGGACGGAAATCCCCTGGTGAGCCAGGAGGTGCTGGACGGCAGCGAGGAATATGAGGGCCGCCTGCCTCTCTCCTTTGAGGACTATGACCTGCGGCCCACCGGCCCCCTGGCCTCCCTGGCCTCCGGAGGCGGCGGAGGTTTCTCCCACTTCTACGACGCCGACCCCACCGACAACGCCATCCAGTTTGTGGCCTTTTGGACCTCCGACACCCCCATCCGCTCGGGCAAGGTGAGCACCACCTTCCGGGGTCTCTATGACACCACCGACAGCTATGCCAATAAGACCCTGCTGGCGGAGGGCCCCTGGACTCTGGACTTTACCATGGACTTTGAGGACTCCTCCATCGCCCTCCCCGCCGGGCAGGCGATCCAGGTGAGCGGCATGGACGCCACCCTGGACAGCATTACCCTCTCCCCCCTGTCCATCATGGTGGAGTACACTGTCCACCAGGAGATACCGGAGGCGGAGCGGGAAACCGGTCAGACCGATAAGGCAAACGACCCCTACGCCCCCTTCCGGGATCTGCCTGTGACCCTCACCTACACCGACGGCTCCACCCTGGAGATCAAGAGCGCCAACACCAGCGTCGGCTCGGGTAACGGCAAGGCCAAATGCACCATGGGTCTGATCTTTGACACCATCCGTCCCCTGGATGAGGTGACCTCTATCACCGTGGGGGATGTAGTCATCCCGGTCTCCCAGTAAAACAAAAGCAGGGCCCGCCATATGGCGGGCCCTGCTTGTTTACCGCTGGTACTCGAACTCCAGGTTGTACAGGGACACGATATCCCCATCCTTGATGCCCATCTCCTCCAGCCGGTCGAAGAGGCCGGACTGGCGGAGCATCTTGTCGAACCAGTTGCGGGACTCGTAGTCGCCGAAGTTGACGTTGGCCATGAGCCGCTGGAGCCAGGGGCCCTCCACGATCCAGGTGTCGTCCTCGTGGATGATGTTGAGGGGCTCGGAGGTATCCACCTCCGGGGGCCGCTCCACATAGGTGGGCTCGTACACCGTGATGGGGGGCAGGTGCTCCAGCTCCCGGGCGGCGGCAAACATCAGCTCCCGGGTGCCCAGCTGGGCGGCGGCGGAGATCTCATAGAAGGGCATACCCAGCCCCTCCACATAGGCCTTCAGGGCCTCCAGACCGGTGCGGTGGTTGGCGATATCCACCTTGTTGCCCGCCACGATCATGGGCCGGGAGGCCAGATCGGGACCGTACTGCTTCAGCTCCTCCTGGATGGCCTTAAAATCCTCCACCGGGTCACGGCCCTCGCAGCCGGACACGTCCACCACGTGGATGAGCAGCCGGCAGCGGTCAATGTGCCGCAGGAAGTCGTGGCCCAGACCGGCGCCGTCGGAGGCGCCCTCAATGATGCCGGGGATGTCGGCCAGCACGAAGGACACCCCCTCGTCCACATAGACCACGCCCAGGTTGGGGAAGAGGGTGGTAAAGTGGTAGTTGGCGATCTTGGGCCGGGCCTTAGACACCACCGAGAGCAGGGTGGACTTGCCCACGTTGGGGAAGCCCACCAGGCCCACGTCGGCCAGCAGCTTCAGCTCCAGGATGACCTGCCGGTCCTGGCCGGGCAGGCCGGCCTTGGCGAAGCGGGGCACCTGACGGGTGGGGGTGGCGAAGTGCTTGTTGCCCCAGCCGCCGTTGCCCCCCTTGGCCAGCACGAAGCGGTCGGTCTCCGACATATCACAGATGATCTCCTGGGTCTCGGCGTCCCGCACCACAGTGCCCTTGGGCACCTTGATGACCAGATCGGCGCCATCCTTGCCGGAACAGCGCTTGCCCTGGCCATCCATACCGTTTTCCGCCACATACTTGCGCTTGTAGCGGAAGTCCATCAGGGTGGACATATGGGGGTTGATCTCCAGGATCACGTTGCCCCCCCGGCCGCCGTCGCCGCCGTCGGGGCCGCCGGCGGCCACGTACTTCTCCCGGTGGAAGGCCACCGCGCCGTTGCCGCCATTGCCCGCCTTAACGGTGATGCGGGCGGTATCTACAAAGGGTGCTGCCATAAAAACCTCCTTGCCAAGGGGTGATTTGTCTCGTAGGGGCGACCCTTGTGGTCGCCCGGCCGTTCCCCTCATCCGTCTGGCCTTACGGCCAGTCACCTTCCCCCAGGGGAAGGCGATAGAAAAAGCCCCGGAACGGGAGTCCGTCCGGGGCTTAGTGTACCCATATTGCGGGCAATTACTGGGCGATCTCCACGATAGAGACCTGCTTGCGGTCCTTGCCCAGGCGCTCAAACTTCACGCGGCCGCTCTTGAGGGCGAACAGGGTGTCGTCGCTGCCCTTGCCCACGTTGACGCCGGGATGGATATGGGTGCCCCGCTGGCGGACCAGGATGTTGCCGGCCAGAACGAACTGACCGTCGCCCCGCTTCACGCCCAGACGCTTGGCCTCGGAATCGCGGCCGTTACGGGTGGAGCCCACGCCCTTTTTATGGGCGAAGAACTGAAGACCGATGTTCAGCATGGTGTCACACCTCCAAACTTGTGTGTTAAAAAGTCGCCGTACGGAGAGGTCAGTCCTCCTCCAGTACGAGAATATTTTCGGGATACTCCTCGTGCAGGCTGGTAAAGTGGACCATGAGGGCGGTCAGAAGGGTCTGACAGGTGCTCTCGCTGGTCTGGCTCAGCCCGCCGGGGATGCGCAGGGAGATGGATGCGTCATGCTCCTTCACCTTTACGGTCGCCCCCAGGCCCAGCACGTCGTTGACGGCGCACTCGGTCAGGCGGACGGCGCTGGTGACGGCGGCGCATACGATGTCGCTCCCCGCCTCGGCGTAACCGCTGTGGCCCTTCACAGTGAAGCCCACGATGCGGTCCCCCTCCATGTGAAAAGAGACGGTAGTCATCTTACAGGGAGATGGCGCCGATGGTCACCTTGGTGTAGGGCTGACGATGGCCCTGACGCTTGCGGTAACCCTTCTTGGGCTTGTACTTGAAGACCATGATCTTCTTGCCCTTGCCGTTCTTCACCACGGAAGCGGCCACCTTGGCGCCCTCCACCACGGGAGTGCCCACAGTGATCTTCTCGCCGTCGATGACAGCCAGAACCTTGTCAAAGGTCACGTTGTCGCCAGCCTCGTTGGGCAGCTTCTCGATGAAGAGGGTATCGCCCTCAGCCACCTTATACTGCTTACCGCCGGTCTCGATGATTGCGTGCATTACGTTTTCAACTCCTTCATTACGGGCTCGCTGTCGGGGGAGGGCCGAAGCGTGACGTCACATCAGTCACGTCGGTCACTTGGGTTCCCATTCAAAGCGGCTCTAGTAGTATATCAATGCAATCTTTAAAAGTCAAGCATTTTTCAACTTTTTTGCAGCTTTTTTGTCAGCTCAGCAGGGCCCAGCTGCCGGTATCCGTCCCCTGGGTCACAATGGGCACAATCTCCAGCCCCTCGACGGTGGGAACCGTCTCTCCCTCGGGCACCTGCACATAGACCCGGTCGGCATACTGCTTGAGCAGGTCCAGGGTGAGGCCGCTGCCGTCGGAGCCGCCGCCCAGCACCGTCAGGCTGGTCACCACCGATACCTTTATATCAGGATATTGGGCCAACGTCTGGTCCAGCGTCTGGAAGAAGGCCTCCATGGTCTGGGTCAGGGTGTTGGGATCGTAGTTGCTGTCGCTCTTGATATAGCTGACGGTGCCCCGGGTGGGATAGCCGCAGTTGTCCAGCAGCAGCTCGTCAAAGCCCAGCCCGGCCAGTTCGCCGCACACCTGGGCCACATAGGTCCGCACCGATTCCACCGCCGGGCTGCTCCAGCGGACGCTCTCGTCGTCCCGCCAGTTGCCCGAACTGCTGTGAATCCCCAGGTCCCGGTCGTTCCAGGGCAGGGCGTTGTCCCGGAAACAGGAGATCCGGGCCACGGTGTACAGCTCCCCTCCGTTGAGGGTCTGGATGGCCTCATTGATGCCCTCCTGATCGGAGGAGGTGCCCAAAGTGGTCTGGGACTGATAACCCAGGGTGCCGTCCGCCTCCTTCATGGAGAAGATGGCGGCGGTGCCGCGGTTGGCCTCCAGCTGGGTCTGGGCGGTACCGTCGGTAAGGGCGGCGGCAGGCAGCTGCACGCCCCGGAAATCCACCTCCGGCTCCGGCGTGGGGGAGGGGGTGGGCTCCGGCGTGGTGATCTGAATGGGAACGGTGCCGGCCGGCGGGTCAGGCTCGGTCTCCGTCTCGCCGCCGCCGAAGAAGGGCAGCTCCACCCGGACTCCATCGGCCGAGTAGTGAATATACGGCTCCAGGAAAAACAGCGCCGCCACCGACAGCACCAGCAGCACCAGCAAAACGCCGATGAGCACCTTTAACGCGGTGCGGCCACGGCTGCGCCCATGGTAAGATTCATAACCATTCCGCCTCACGGCAGGACACCTCACTCTTTCCTCTCAGCTCAGGGATCATTTCCCCTTTTCCTCCACCTGGCTCAACGCCTCGTCCAGCTTCTGAAGGGCGGCGGCCACCAGTTTCCGGTCCTCCTCCGGCATATTCCCCATCAGGTCGGAAAAGTAACTGTTCACGTCGGTGACAGCCTTGTCCCGCAGGGCGGCGTACTTCTCGGTGGCGGTGACATAGATCACCCGGCGGTCGGTCTCGCTGCGCTGGCGCTTGGCCAGCCCCAGCTTTTCCAGCCGGTCCACAATGCCGGACACCGTGCTGTTGGCGCTGCCGGTGCGCTCGGCCAGGGTGCTGATGGGCACCGGCCCGTCCTCCCCCAGTACAGTAAGTACCATGGCCTGGGGGAAGGTCAGGTCCAGCCGGCCGAAGTGGCTGCGAAACTGCTGGGACATATGCTGGGTCACCCGCAGATAGGATATGAACAGATTGCTTTGCTCCATGTTGGGCGTTCTCCTTTCTCTTGCCCGTGCCGTAAGGGGCCGGTCAGCCCATGGCCTGGGTATTCATCCGCTGTAAAATCACCGCCAGCTGGGCTCGGGTGGTGGTACTCTTGGGAGAGAGCTTTCCGCCGTCCCCCTCCATCCAGCCCATACCGATGGCATGGGACATACCCTCCTTTGCCCAGGAGGCCACCTGGTTGGCGTCGCTGTAGAGGTTCAGGGCACCCTCCGCCATCGTACGGCCCTTATATGTGTCATAGCGGCTGAGCATCACCGCCAGTTCCTGCCGGGTCACCACGCCGTCGCTGAAGGTGCCCTTGTCGGTGCCGTTGATGATGCGGGCCTCACAGGCCCAGTCGGCGGCAATGCCGTACCAGCTGTTGATTTGCACATCGGGGAAATGGCCCCGCCACACCGGGGTGGGCTCCCCCTCCATCCGCCACAGCACCATGGCTACGGTGGAACGGGTCACCGTGGCGTTGGGAGAAAACAGGGTATCGGACACGCCGGTCATCCACCCCTGTTCCACCGCCTCATCCACCGCCGATTCATACCAGGCTCCGGCGGGCACGTCGGTAAAATTCGCCGCGGAGGCGGGCAGCGCCAGGCCGGCGCATAAAGTCAGGGCGCAGGTGAGCGCCGCAAGTCGTCTTTTCAAATGGGTCCACTCCTTATAATCGAGTATTATTTATTTTACGATACGAATTTTAAAAAACTATGAACACAAAAGGACCCATTTATAAATAATTCCGCAAAAAGGACGCCGCACCTCCGGGCGGCGTCCTTTTTTTACACAGCCAGCATCCACTCCAGGGCCGCCAGCAGGCCGAATCCGGGCAGTCCCAGCAGCCCCAGCACCAGGGCGTTGGTCAGGTTGACCCCCAGCTGGAGGCC
The DNA here is from genome assembly GCF_904377885.1 of Flavonifractor sp. An112. Taxonomy (NCBI): domain Bacteria; kingdom Bacillati; phylum Bacillota; class Clostridia; order Eubacteriales; family Oscillospiraceae; genus Flavonifractor; species Flavonifractor sp. An112. The sequence continues at coordinate 26,893 of NZ_CAJFGT010000035.1, forward strand.
CAGAATGCCCCCGGCCCAGCGCAGGACCCACAGTACCCCCAGCCCCACCCCTGTCCGGGCCGCCAGACGGCCCAGCCAGCTCAGGGGCTTACGCAGCACTGCCAGCAGCAGCACCAAAAACAGTCCCCCCGCCACCCAGGGCAGGGCATTGAGCAGCGGTTCCACCGCCGCCACCTCCTTTCTGTGTGCCAGAACCTTGGCGGCGGGGCGGACCCCTCTTATCCGGTGCGGACGGTCTGCCCGCCCTCCAGTTCCTTGACCTGGCGCAGCAGGTAGGTGTACCGGGACTGAAGGGCGTTGATCTCAAAGACATAGGATTCGATGAGATCCGGGTCACAGGCGTCGTTGAAGCCCTGATAGGCCTGGGCAATGAGGGCCCTGGTCTGGCTCAGTCCCTCCAGCAGGACCCGGCGGGTCCCCTCCCGCTCGCTCTCCCGTCGGCGCAGGCTGAAGCGCTTGGTAGCTTCCGGCATACGATCCTCCTCCTTGCTCCGGGCTTTCCGGTTTTATCCTATGTCCAGTTTGGGCAATTATGTCCGGTTCTATACCGTTTTTTTCCTGTATTTCAGGCCGCCATTGGGGCATACTGATGTTGGACCGGATGACCGCTGGTTCTTGCATCTCCTTTTAAGCCGGTGCCGGGTGAGCTCACCCTCTGGCGAAAGGCGAAAGGAGTGGAATCAAACGAACTCCGATCCTGTAAGGGGCGCGGTGTTTCCACCGCGCCCCGGTTTTATGCGTGAAAAAGGCGCGC
>NZ_CAJFGT010000036.1:0-26901 GCF_904377885.1 Flavonifractor sp. An112
CCATGGAGTGCAGGTCGGCGGTGAACTCCACGCTGGCAGGGAACAGGCCCTTGCCGTCCTTGCCCTCGCTCTCGCCGTAGAGCTGCTTCCACCACTCGCCGAAGAAGCGGTAGGAGGGCTCATAGCCTACCAGGATATCCACCTTCTTGCCGGCAGTATACAGGGCATGGCGGGCGGCAGCGTGCTGCCAGGCGGGGTTGGCCTCGCCGGGCACAGCCAGGGTCTCCATCTCCTCCCGGGCGCCCTCCATCAGGGCGGTGATGTCCACGCCGGCGCAGGCGATGGGCAGCAAGCCCACGGCGGTGAGCACGCTGTAGCGGCCGCCGATGGCGTCGGGCACCACGAACTCCTCGTAGCCCTCGGCATCGGCCAGACCCTTCAGGGCGCCCTTGTGGGCGTCGGTGGTGGCGTAAATGCGCTTGCGGGCATCCTCCTTGCCGTACTTCTCCTCCAGCAGATTCTTGAAGATACGGAAGGCCACGGCAGGCTCGGTGGTGGTGCCAGACTTGGAGATCACGTTGATGGACCAGTCCTTATCCTTGATGAGGTCCATCACCTCCAGCATGGCGTCGGTGGACAGGCCGTTGCCGGCGAAGTAGATGGCGGGGCCGTCCTTGTGGGTCAGGTTGAAATTGGGAGAGTTGACCAGCTCGACCACGGCCCGGGCGCCCAGATAGGAGCCGCCGATGCCGATGACCACCAGGGCCTGGGAGGTGGCGCGGATGCGCTCCGCCGCCGCCTGGATGCGGGCAAACTCTTCTTTATCATAGTCCCGGGGCAGGTGGACCCAGCCGGTAAAGTCGCCGCCGGCGCCGCTGCCGGTCTCCAGCTTCTGCCGGGCGCTCTCCAGGGCGTCCAGACGGCTGGTGAGCCAAGTGTCGGGCAGGAAAGAACGGGCGTTGGAGGTGTCGATTTGAATCATGGTGACGTCACTCCTTTTATGTTTCACAAAGCCAGAATCGGCTGATGCCTTTATCATACACCCGGGGACCGGCTTTGACCAGAGAAAAAAGCCAATTCCCGGAAAAACCTTTAGGCCTTACGGACCCAGATGGTGTTGTCGTTCATGGTGGTGGCCTCGCCCCAGTCGGACAGGCGGTCGTGGGTCAGGCAGTTGACGGTGTTCTCGCCGGGATAGACGCCCTCGGCCACCACCGTCATGGGAGCCACCGCCCGGTCCAGAGCCAGGGTGCAGGTCATCTCGCCCAGCTTGTTATAGCACACCACCTGCTCCCCCTGAACCAGGCCCAGACGGGCAGCGTCCTCGCTGTTCATACGCACCGTCATTTCCCCCCGCAGGTCCCGCAGGGTGGAGGACTCATTGAAGGAGGAATTGAGGGTGTGGACCACCGGGGCGCAGATCAGGTGGAAGGGGTCAGAGCCGCCGTGGGGCGGGAACCAGCCGATGATAGGATCGTCCAGATGGACCTTGCCGTCCTCGGTCTGAATGGGCAGGGGGAAGGGGGATTCCAGCACCACCGGCTCCCCGGCAAGCACCTTGTCCTTCTCCTCCCGGGAGAGGGCCCAGCTGTCCTCCACCATCTGGCGGCACAGCTCCTCCGCGGTGCGGCCCTGGAAGGGATCGTCCAGACCCATGGCGGCGGAGAGCAGGGTAAATACCTCAAGGTTGCTCTTCACCTCACCGGGGGCGGGAACCACCGCCGGGGCGTACTGGATCTGCCGGTACCCGTAGGGGGTGTACAGGTCGGTCTGTTCCACCATGTAGGGGGCGGGCAGGATGATGTCGGCGTATTTGGCGGTGTCGGTCATGTACCGCTCATGGACCACGGTAAACAGGTCCTCCCGGGCCAGGCCCCGGCGGACGGCGTTCTGGTCGGAGGTCACTGTGGCCGGGTTGGCGTGGTAGACATACAGGCTGCGGATGGGGGTGGAGAGGCCCTTGCCCTCCAGGGCGCGGCCCAGCTGGTTGATGTTGATCATCTGGGTGTTCGGCCCGGCCAGGTCGGGACGCTTGACGGCGGACTTATCCACCAGATCGGGGGAGGAGCACACGCCATAGGTGCCGCCGCCCTTCTTGGCCCAGGCGCCCACAGCGGCGGGCAGAGCGGTGATGGCCCGGGTGGCCTCGCCGCCGTTGCCCGAGCGGGAGAAGCCGCTGCCCAGCACGATGCAGGGGGCCTTGGCTCTGCCGTAGGCCCGGGCCAGGTCCCGGATCACATCGGGGGCCTGACCGATGAGACACTGGGTCTCCTCCGGGTCCCACACATCCAGAGTAGCCCGAAACTCCTCCCACCCGGCGGCGTGCTCAGCCAGCCATGCCTCGTCGGTGAGGCCCTCCTGGTCCAGCACCTGGAGCATGGACAGAGCCAGGGCGCCGTCGCTGCCCGGCTGGATCAGAATGGTCTGGTCGGCCAGCTCAGCGGAGGGGTTTTCATACACGTCGATGAGGATGATCTTGGCACCGTTGGCCTTGGCCTTCCGCAGGATGGGGGCCAGATGGGCCCGGGTGGCGGGGATATTGGTGGACCACAGCAGGATCAGGTCACTGTGCTCCACATCCCAGGGGGCCAGGTCGCAGGAGCCCCCCATCACCTTCTGCCAGCCGGTGGACTTGGCGGTGCTGCACAGGGTGCGCTTGAGGCGGCTGGCGCCCAGGGCGTGGAAGAAGCCCTCTCCGCAGTTGCGGTGGACCACGCCCATGGTGCCGGCGTAGGAGTAGGGCAGAATAGTCTCCGCTCCGTACTGGGCGATCAGATCTTTCCAGCGGGATGTGATTTCTCCGATGGCCTGATCCCAGGAGATGGGCTCAAACTCCCCGGTCCCCTTGGCGCCGGTGCGGCGGAGGGGAGTGAGGATACGCTCAGGGCTGTTGATAGCCTCCGGCAGATTGCGCATCTTGGCGCACACCCAGCCGTCGGTGAAGGGGTTGGCCGGATCACCGGTGATGGAGGTGACGGTATTGCCCTCGGTCTCTACCAGCAGAGAGCAGCCCTCAGGGCAATCATAGGGACAGGCAGAACGACAAGTGGACATGATGATAACCTCCTTTTGAAAAAGGCCGCCCGTGGGCGGCCTTTTGCGAGCAAAACAGGAATCATTTGCGTAGGGGCCGACGCCCACATCGGCCCGGCGGTTTTGTATCTAGAGGGGGACAACGTCCCCCCTGGACTCAGTTCTTCAGGCTCTGCATGGGGGCGGGGATACGGCCGCCCCGGGCCACAAAGGCCTCAGCGCTCTCGGAGTGGACGGGCATAACGGGGGCGGAGCCCAGCAGGCCGCCAAACTCCACGGTGTCGCCCACCACCTTGCCGGGGGCGGGGATAATGCGGACGGCGGTGGTCTTGGAGTTGACCATGCCGATGGCGGCCTCGTCGGCGATGATGGCGGAGATGGTGGCGGCGGAGGTGTCGCCGGGGACCGCGATCATGTCCAGACCCACGGAGCACACGCAGGTCATGGCCTCCAGCTTGTCCAGGTGGAGGGTGCCGGCACGGGCGGCGGCGATCATGCCCTCGTCCTCACTGACGGGGATGAAGGCGCCGGACAGGCCGCCCACATGGGAAGAGGCCATGACGCCGCCCTTCTTCACCGCGTCGTTCAGAAGGGCCAGGGCGGCGGTGGTGCCGTGGGTACCGCAGGTCTCCAGGCCCATCTCCTCCAGAATGCGGGCTACCGAGTCGCCGATGGCGGGGGTGGGGGCCAGGGACAGGTCCACAATGCCGAAGGGCACCCCCAGACGGCGGCTGGCCTCCTGGGCCACCAGCTGACCCATACGGGTCACCCGGAAGGCGGTCTTTTTGATGGTCTCGGCCACCACGTCAAAGGGCTGACCCTTCACGTCCTTCAGGGCGTGGTGTACCACGCCGGGGCCGGACACGCCCACGTTGATGATGCAGTCGGGCTCGCCCACACCGTGGAAGGCGCCGGCCATGAAGGGGTTGTCCTCCACGGCGTTGCAGAACACCACCAGCTTGGCGCAGCCAAAGCCGCCCTTGTCGGCGGTGAGCTGGGCGCACTCCTTGATGATGCGGCCCATGACGCCCACGGCGTTCATGTTAATGCCTGCCTTGGTGGAGCCCACATTGACGCTGGCGCACACCAGGTCGGTGCGGGCCAGGGCCTCAGGGATGGCGGCGATGAGCTTCCGGTCGGCCTTGGTGGCACCCTTCTGCACCAGGGCGGAGAAGCCGCCGATGAAGTTGACGCCCACCGCCTTGGCGGCGCTGTCCAGGGCCACAGCAAAGGGCACGTAGCTGTTGGTCTCGGAGGCGCCGGCCACCAGGGCCATAGGAGTCACCGAAATGCGCTTGTTGACGATGGGAATGCCGAACTCCCGCTCAATGGCCTCGCCGGTGGCCACCAGATGCTCGGCCTGGCGGGTGATCTTGTCGTAGATCTTGCGGCAGGCGGCGTTGGGGTCGGAGTCGGCGCAGTCCAGCAGAGAGATGCCCATGGTGATGGTACGCACATCCAGATGCTGCTGGTCGATCATGTGGATGGTGTCAAAAATTTCGTTGGTATTGATCATGTCGTCTCACCCTCAAATGCGATGCATGGCGTTGAAGATGTCCTCCCGCTGGGCACGGATGGACAGGTCACGGTCCTTGCCCTCCTGCTCCATCAGGGCGGCCAGATCGGCAAAGGGCATATCGCAGTTGCCGGCGTCCACCAGCATGACCATGGTGAAGTAGTCCTGGAGGATGGTCTGGCTGATATCCAGAATATTGACGTTGTGCTGGGCCAGCAGGGCGCAAACGGCGGACATGATGCCCACACGGTCCTTGCCCAGAACGGTGACAATGGCTCTCATACTTGATAACTCCTTTATTTCTTCTGTCTCTATGAAAACGGCGCCGGTCATTCCCGGCCCATCTCATCCAAAGTCATGCCGAAGGCGGGGAGGAAATGCTCCAGAAAGTAGTCCACCTCGGGCAGGTTATAGCCTTTCAGCGCATCCAGCGTCTGACGGGCGGCCTGCTGGAACTCGCTGTTGCCCGCCTTCAGCTCCTCCAGGCACTTGATGTGGGCGGACAGCTTGTCCGCGGCCTTCACCAGGGCCTTGGTATCCGGGTCATAGTCCTCCCGCAGCAGGGGGGAGAAAGCGGGGCGCAGCTGCTCCGGCAGCATGGCCAGCAGCTTGCCGGCGGAAAATTCCTCCACCTTTTTGTAGGCGTCCCGGATCTCCGGGTCGTAGTACTTGATGGGGGTGGGCAGGTCGCCGGTGAGGATCTCAGGGGCGTCGTGGTACAGGGCGGCCATGGCGGCCAGCCCGGGATCGGCCTCTCTCCCGAACACATCCCGCCGGATCACCGCCAGGGCGTGGGCGAGCACCGCCACCATGTGGGAGTGCTCCTGAATATTCTCCTGGAAGGTATTGCGCATGAGCCCCCAGCGGTTGATATACCGCATCCGGGACAAATAGGCAAAAAAAGGATGTTGATCCACAAAAAATGCCTCCCATCCGTCGAAACAAGTTATTTTACCATAAAAGTAGGGCGGTGTAAACGGCAGGCGGTTAAACTTCCTGTCCCAAAACAGGAACAAGGGCCGGAAAAAATGAACAGGAAAAATGATGCAAAATTTCCCGTTACAGGGCAAGTTGTGCTATACTGGTATCATATAGAGCCGCACTGCCGACTTGGTGCGGATGCAGGAGAAGGAGGAACACACATGGCTAGCAGGAAACGACGGTTTGTGAGCATTTTGGCAGCCCTGGCGCTGTTGCTGGGCTTGCTGCCCGCTGCCTCTGCCTCAGCGGAGGACGGCGGCTCCTACAGTTCTTCGATTCAGTGGAGTTTCAGCGGGGATACGCTGAAGCTCACCGGTACCGGGCCCATGCTGTACGGTACCACCACACCGTGGGACAAGTATAAGTCGGACATCCGCCGGGTGGAGGTGGGCTATGGCATCACCACCCTGTGCAATAATGCCTTTGCCGGCTGTACCAGACTGACGGATGTGGAACTGCCCGGCTCTCTCCAGAACATCGGCGACAACGCCTTTGCCGACTGTACAGCCCTGACCTCCATCGAATTTCCCAAATCCCTGGAGTTGATCGGCAACGGGGCCTTCCGCAGCAGCGGCCTGACCTCGGTGGAGTTCCCCGGCTCGGTGGACTTCCTCTATAGCGAGGCCTTTGCCTACTGCGACGGACTGACGGAGGTGGAGCTGCCCGACACCATCCATACCATCAATGGCCAGGTGTTTTACGGCTGCGCCAACCTGACCACCGTTGATCTGCCCGCCATCTCGGTGATGGGAGAGTATGTTTTTGGGGAATGCCCCAAGCTGAAAACCGTGTACTGGCCGGAGTATATGAGCGCCAGCTACAACTATTTTAACGGCTGCAACCCTCTGACGGTCTATTATGAGGGCAGCCGTGAGGAGTGGGAAGGCATCGCCCAATGGAAGGGACAGCTGGTGCCCGCAGGGTCCACCATCTACTACGGCAGCGGAGGCTCGGGCACCGAGACCCCCACTCCGGAGCCCACGGTGACGCCCAAGCCTACGGTGACACCGACGCCTACCCCCACGCCCACACCCACCCCTACCCCCACACCTACTCCGACGCCCACCCCCACCCCGGCCCAGACGGGCCAGGCCATGGAGGACGGGGAGTATCCCATCCGGTTCCGCTCTGAGGTGGTGTATGGGTCTCTGACCTATGACTTCTACTACAGCGAGGACTTTTTCACTCACCCGGCCACAGAGTACGACCATGAGCTGGCCAAGACCACCCTGGGGCTGGTTATGGCGGGCTTCTCCACCACCTCCAGCGACAGATACTACACCACCGACGGGGATGTGGGCCGGGAGGACCATATCCGCCAGGCCTACGAGACTCTGGGCTTTGACGGGGCGGCCTTTTACAACTACGACGTGGCCCTGGACTGCACCGACCACAAGGTGGCCTTCTCCTTTGCCCGTAAGACTCTGGAGGAAAACGGACAGACCTATACCGTCATCCCGGTGATCATCCGGGGCGGCGGCTACGGCGCCGAGTGGGCCAGCAACTTCTATGTCAATGACGATTCGGCCCACGCCGGATTCCGCCGCGCGGCCGAGGAAGTGTACGATGCCCTGGAGGAGTATGTGGAGGCGGCGGAGTCCGGCGGCCTCTCGCTGGGCACCGTCAAGCTGTGGATCGGCGGCTACAGCCGGGGCGCGGCGGTGGCCAATCTGCTGGCGGCCAAAGTGTGCAACGACTTCTCCCGGGTGGACTCCGATCATGTGTACGCCTATACCTTTGCCACCCCCCAGGCGGTGACTGGAATGGAGGAGGGGGGCGTCTCCTGGGACTACAACAATAATTACAGCAATTCCCTGATTTTCAAAGAGGGATATGATCCCAGCAACATCCACAACATCATCTACAGCGGCGACGTGGTGCCCCGGGTGCCGCTGAACGACTGGGGCTACCAGCGAAACGGCAACGATTTGTTCCTGCCTGTGACCCGGCTCTCGTCTGAGGCTGGGGGTCTGGGCGCCGCCTATAAGGAGATCACCCGGCAGAACATCAACTTCAAGGAACTGGCGAATTCGGGCAGAATCCAGGATCTGGAGAATTCCCTGGCCTCTATCGCCAAGGACGCCGCTTACTACGAAAAGCACTATCAGGAAGCCATCATGGATATCTTCCAGTATCTCTACATGGTGCCCAACCGCTCGGTGGTCAGCGAGTCGAAGGATAACCTGGACGAGATTGCCCGGCAGATTGCTTCCCTGGACCACATCTCCGCCAGCCCTGAGGAAGTGGCCTCCAAATGGGATGCCGCCCAGGCCATCTCCGATGTGGTGTACCTGGCCAAGGAAATCCAGGTACCGGTGCCTCTGATTTTGATCGGCATGATCCATGGGCTGGGTCCCGATGTGCTGGGGATACTGTTCCAGTACGCTGTCGGGGTATTCCCGGACGGCCTGTTGTCAGATGATTTTTCCGAAGTGGCCATGGGTCATCATCCGGAGGTCTATCTGGCATTGATGGAGTACTATGACTACCAGGACGAAAACGACTACTCCATGCGGCCTGTCACCCACACGGACGCCAACAGCTGGCTGGATTCGCTGATGCCCGACGTGGCCAGAGGCAGCTACTACAACAGCGCCGTCACCTGGGCGGTAAACAACGGCGTCACCACCGGCACCACAGCCACCACCTTCTCCCCTGACCGGGCCTGTACCCGGGCCGAGGTGGTCACCTTCCTGTGGCGGGCCTACGGCTCGCCCATGGTGGAGGATGACGGCGTGCCCTTCCGGGATGTAAGCTCTGACGCCTTCTACTATGATGCGGTGCGCTGGGCGGTGGAGAGCGGCATTACCAGCGGCTCTTCGGCCACCACCTTCTCCCCCAATGCCGTGTGCACCCGGGCCCAGGTGGTTACCTTCCTGTGGCGGGCCCACGCCGACCAGCCCAAACTCTCCGGCAGTACCGTGTTCCGGGATGTGAAGAGCAGCGACTACTACTGGTATCCGGTGCGGTGGGCTGCGTCCAACGACGTCACCACCGGTACCTCCTCCACCACCTTCTCCCCCGACCTGCCCTGCACCCGGGCCCAGGTGGTCACCTTCCTCTACCGGGACCAGCGGCTGTAATAAAGTTTAAATGGCAAACAGAGGCCGGCTGCAAAGCAGCCGGCCTCTGTTGTGTAATTTGCAAGGGTGTTACCGGGGGTTCTTGATGGCGGCCTGAGCAGCGGCCAGACGGGCGATGGGCACACGGAAGGGGGAGCAGGACACATAGTCCAGGCCGACCTTGTGGCAGAACTCCACAGAGGTGGGGTCGCCGCCGTGCTCGCCGCAGATACCCATATGGATGTCGGGACGGGTCTGATGGCCCAGCTGGACGGCCATGGCCACCAGCTTGCCCACGCCGTTCTGATCCAGGTGGGCGAAGGGATCGGACTCGTAGATCTTCTTGTCGTAGTAGTAGCTCAGGAACTTGCCGGCGTCGTCGCGGGAGAAGCCGAAGGTCATCTGAGTCAGGTCGTTGGTGCCGAAGGAGAAGAACTGAGCCTCCTTGGCGATCTCGTCGGCGGTGAGGGCGGCACGGGGGATCTCGATCATGGTGCCAACCTCATACTTCATGTCGATACCGGCGGCGGCAATGATGGCGTCGGCGGTCTTGACCACCACGTCCTTGACGTACTTGAGTTCCTTGACCTCGCCCACCAGGGGGATCATGATCTCGGGCACCATGGTCCAGTCGGGGTGCTTCTTTTGGACGTTGATGGCGGCGTTGATGACGGCGGTGGTCTGCATGGCGGCGATCTCGGGATAGGAGACGGCCAGACGGCAGCCGCGGTGACCCATCATGGGGTTGAACTCATGCAGGGAGTCGATGACGTTGTGGAGCTTCTCCAGAGGGATGTTCATCTCCTTGGAAATCTCCACGATGTCCTCCTCCTTGGTGGGGAGGAACTCATGCAGCGGGGGATCCAGGAAGCGGATGACCACGGGATGGCCCTGCATGGCCTCATAGATACCCTCGAAGTCGCCCTGCTGATAGGGCATGATCTTGGCCAGAGCCTTCTCACGGTCGGCCACGTTGTCGGAGACGATCATCTCACGGATGGCCTTGATGCGCTCGCCCTCGAAGAACATATGCTCGGTGCGGCACAGGCCGATGCCCTGAGCGCCGAAGGCGTAGCCCTGAGCGGCGTCGCGGGGGTTGTCGGCGTTGGTGTACACCTTCAGCTGACGGTACTTGTCGGCCCAGCCCATCAGGCGGCCAAAGTAGCCGGAGCCGGGATCGGCGGGCACGGTGGCGATGGCCTCGCCGTAGATGTTGCCGGTGGAGCCGTCCAGGGAGATCCAGTCGCCCTCATGATAGTCCTTGCCGGCCAGAGTAAACTTCTTGTTCTCGTAGTCCACCACGATGTCGCCGCAGCCGGACACGCAGCAGGTGCCCATACCGCGGGCCACCACGGCGGCGTGGGAGGTCATGCCGCCCCGGACGGTGAGGATACCCTGGGAGACCTGCATACCCTCGATGTCCTCGGGGGAGGTCTCAAGACGGACCAGGATGACCTTCTCGCCACGGGCGTGCCACTCCTTGGAGTCCTCGGCGGTAAAGACCACACGGCCGCAGGCGGCGCCGGGAGAGGCGGCCAGGCCCTTGCCCACTGCCTGGGCCTTCTTCAGGGCCTCGGGGTCAAAGGTGGGGTGGAGCAGGGCGTCCAGCTGCTTGGGATCGACGCGGCACACGGCCTCCTTCTCGTCGATCATGCCCTCGTCCACCAGATCCACAGCCACCTTCAGGGCGGCGGCGGCGGTGCGCTTGCCGTTGCGGGTCTGGAGCATATAGAGTTTGCCGTTCTCAATGGTAAACTCCATATCCTGCATATCCTTGTAGTGCTGCTCCAGGCGGTTGGCGATGTCGGCAAACTGCTCGTAGACAGCGGGCATCTCCTCGTGGAGCTTGGAGATGGGGGAGGGGGTGCGTACGCCGGCCACCACGTCCTCGCCCTGGGCGTTGATGAGGTATTCGCCGAAGAGGGCCTTCTCACCGGTGGCGGGGTTGCGGGTGAAGGCCACGCCGGTACCGGAGTTGTCGCCGGAGTTGCCGAACACCATGGACTGCACGTTGACGGCGGTGCCCCAGTCGTAGGGGATCTCGTTCATGCGGCGGTACACATTGGCACGGGGGTTGTCCCAGGAGCGGAACACGGCCTTGACGGCTTCCATCAGCTGGACCTTGGGGTCCTGAGGGAAGTCCTCGCCCTTTTCCTTCTTATAGAACTCCTTGAAGAGGACCACCAGGTGCTTCATGTCGTCGGTGTCCAGCTCCACGTCCTGCTTGACGCCCTTCTTGGCCTTGACCTCGTCGATGATCTCTTCAAAGCGCTTCTTGGACAGCTCCATGACCACGTCGGAGAACATCTGAATGAACCGGCGGTAGGAGTCGTAGGCGAAACGGGGATTATTGGTGAACTTGGCCAGGCCTTCCACCACCACGTCGTTGAGGCCCAGGTTGAGGATGGTGTCCATCATACCGGGCATGGAGGCCCGGGCGCCGGAGCGGACGGAAACCAGCAGGGGGTTCTCGGGGTCGGCAAACTTCTTGCCGCAGATCTCCTCCATCTTGCCCAGGTACTCGTAGATCTGGGCCTGAATGTCCTCGTTGATCTGACGACCGTCATTATAGTACTGGGTGCAGGCCTCGGTGGTCACGGTAAAGCCCTGAGGTACCGGCATACCCAGATTGGTCATTTCGGCCAGATTGGCGCCCTTGCCTCCCAGCAGCTCACGCATAGAGCCGTTGCCTTCGGAGAACAAGTAGACGTACTTGTGAGAATTGCCCATTTTCACATTCCTCCTAAGTTTGCCCCGCCTGGGGCGGGACGGTTCACTGGGTCATATTATACCATTTTGACAAACAAATGCAAGGGTTGGGTGGTGTTATGTGCCAATTTTCACCAAACTAATGAGTATGAAAATAAATTTCAAAAGTTGGAGGGGGCGGCATGATCTGTCATGAAATTGTAACCCGATTGGGCTTGACAAAAGGAGATTACAGTTGTACCCTAAAGCTGAAAGGTACAACTGTAACCGGAAGGAGGAGACGCCATGGGTGCCGCAGAAGAGAAGATCACCGAGGCGGAGCTGGAGGTGATGGAGGTGCTGTGGGACGCCGGGGAGCCGGTGACACTGAGCCAGATCAGGGAGGCCCTGGCAGACAGGAACGGGGAGACGGTCAAGACCCTGCTGCGGCGGCTGTGCGCCAAGGGTGCGGCGGCCCAGGAGAAGCGGCAGGTCTACTATTACCGGCCTCTGGTGAGCCGGGAGGAGCTGGGCTGCTACCGCACCCGCAAGCTCATTGACAAGCTGTACGCCGGGTCGGCCCGGCAGATGGTGGCCGCCCTGGTGGAGCACGACCAGCTGTCCGGGGATGACATCGCGGAGCTGCGGGCCCTGCTGGACGGCCTGGGCAGAGAAGAGGCGCGCTGACATGGCGGCTTTTCTGCACACCCTGCTCACGCTGAGCATACTGGGTTCTGTGCTCACCGGCCTGCTGCTGTTGGTCCGGCCCCTCATCAAGAGCAAGGCGGCGGCCTACTACCTGTGGCTGCTGGTGTTGGTGCGCCTGGTTTTGCCGGTGGGGGTGACCCTTCCGCTGCCTGCCCTGCCGGAGCAGGGGACCTACCAGGCCCACACCCAGACGGAGGTTTCCCTCAGCGGTCAGACCGACCCGGTCCAGATCCAAAGCCAGACAGGGGAACCCACAGGCCCAGCCGCGCCTGAAGATCCCGGCGTACCGGAGCAGCCTGCCGCTCCGGCGGCAGACTGGAAGGGAGTGCTCACCGCCCCTGAACTGTGGTTCGGCCTGTGGGCCGCAGGGGCAGGCCTGTGGCTGGGGCGGTATGTGTGGGGCTACCGGCGCTTTGCCGCCCTGGTGCACGCCTCCGCCCGACCTGCCGGTCAAGGAGCCCAAAATGTGCTGGCTGCCCTGGACCCGGGCGGGCGCACTGTGGTGCTGGAGTGTATCCATGTCCATACCCCCATGCTGCTGGGGGCGATCCATCCCGCCATTGTGCTGCCTGTGGGGGTGGAAAACGACCGGCTGGCGGATATCCTGTCTCACGAGCTGACCCATGCCCGGCGGCACGATCTGCTCTATAAATGGCTGGCGGCGGCGGTGACCAGCCTCCACTGGTTCAATCCCCTGATGGTGGTGGTGCGGCGGGAAATCTCCCGCTCCTGCGAGCTCTCCTGTGACGAGGCGGTGACCAGAACCATGGACGGCCCCGCCCGGAAGCACTACGGGGAGACTCTGCTGGTGCTGGCCGCCCGGCCCCCCAGAGGCATGGGGGTGCTGGCCACCACCCTGTGCGAGGAAAAGGCACGACTGAAAGAAAGGCTGGTGTCCATTATGAAAGGAAAGCGGCAGGGGCCCGCCGCCCTGGCGGCCACCCTGGCTCTGGCCATTGTTTTGACCGGCTGCGCCGCCATCAGCGGGGCGGCCCCCAGCCCCAGCCCGGAGCCTACCCCCGACCTGAGCGCTCTGCTGGAGAACCCGGTGCTGTATGACCTGGACTATGACCTCCAGCTGGCCATTCCCAGCGACCTGGACAGCAAGCTGCTGGTGGAGCTGCCCGAGGAGGGAGAGGACTTCCTGGTCTGCGTGTGGGAAAAGCGCAGCTATGAGGCGGCGGGCGGCGGTGACACCGACATGGGGTGGCTCTTCACCCTGGTCCGGTGGGATCAGGCCACCTACGAACAGTACCTCATCTCCGACGGCAGCGGGGTGACGCCCTTTGGCTATCGGGATGGCTGGTACTATGTGTGGCTGACGGCCAGCGATGTGCGGTTCTACAGCAATTCCCAGGACGAAGCGGTGATACAGGCGGAGGAGGCGGAGTGGACGAACCTGAATAAGCGCCTGCCCGAGGAGGTGCGCCCCGACTTCCTTGCCCGCAACGGCCTGGAAACCTACGAGGACAGTATGTACTTCCACGACGGCTATGTATGGGAGAGCGATCACCGCTACGTCTACTTCCGCACGGAAAACTGGGGCGAGTCCATTACTCTGCTCCTCTCCCAGCCCATCAAACAGGGGGAGGGCGGCATCTGGTGCGTGGAGGGCTGGGTGGACAACAACTACGGTACCCGCTATCTGGTGCTCCCCCGGGATACCGGCACCACGGCGGTGGACTACTACACCCAGTTCCAGCAGCAGGCGGACAGGGGCCATGAGACCGGCCTGCTGGACCCCCTCTCCACCGCCAGGGAATGGCTGAGCGAGCAGGGCTATGATGTGGGCGCCGGCTATGTGGAGCTGGTGGAGGGGGACCCGGCCTGGAACATCTATGGCCGGGAGATGGAGCCCATCCTGGCCGGCAGCAGCCCCGCCCGGACCCTGACCTATGAAAACGGGCAGGAGACGGATGTGGAGACCTACGGCGTCATTGACAGCAGCATCCAGCTGTGGGTGCGGGTGTGGGTGAAGGCCCAGGCCCCTGCCGCCCTCAACGGCAAGGCGGTGACCTGCACCGATCAAAACGGAGACAGTCTCATCTTCCTGGAGGAGGGCGGACTGGTGGGCATCGTCCGGGACGGGGAGACCAGCTGGTATGCCTATGCCTACGACTACGACGCCCCCAGCCCCTATGAGACCATGTACAGCGCCTGCCAGGACTGGCTGGCCCTGAAAAATCCGCCGCCCTCCCACAATTACTCCTCGGAGGAGTATGACCGGGCCTATGAGACGGTGGTACAGAGCTTTGAGACCGGGATGGCGGGGTGTACCCTGGAAAGTTCGTACTATGATCCCCAGCAGTCCTATGCGGTGGCGGCGGACTATCTCCACACCGACGACCCGGAGCGGATCAACAATGTGATCGTCTTCTTTGTAAGCTTTACCACCGACGGCAACCAGCCGGTGCTGGACCCCAACACCACCTACACCGACTATCAGTTCATCCTCCAGCGGGAGGATAAGGACTCTCCCTGGGTAGTCATCGACGGAGGGTATTGAGAAGAGGAACCAACAAGACAAAAAGATCCCCTGCCAGCTGGCAGGGGATCTTTTCGTCTCAATATTTGTTGACCATTCCCGAGATCAGGGGGGTAGGCACCAGCCACATGATGAGGAACACCAGCAGGTTGGAGGCCGACAGGGAGGCGTAGGCCCCCACAAAGGTGAGGTAGAAGGCCAGAATCAGGCCTACCACCGCCCCCAGGCTGGCCAGCGCCGCCGAGGTGCGGACGGCCCGGCGGAGCCGGGCGGCGCCTACCACCGCCTCGGAGTAGGGCCCGATGCCCTCCCGGCAGAGGACGGCGGTGAGAATGTCGCTGTGGAGCTGGTCCTCGTCGGACAGCTCCATCCGCCGCTCCACAGAGGGGTATTCCATCCGGTCCACCGGCAGCTTGAACCGCTGGCGGAGCATGGCGGGGGTCAGGTTGAAGTCCCGGGTGGCCATCACCGGGGACACCCGGTTGCGGATCAGGCTGGTGAGGGCCGGGTCCACGGTGCCGTGGAGGGTGTAGTTCAGGGCGAAGATGCCCGCCAACTCCCCGTCGATGGCACAGAATACGGCGTTCTTCACATGAAGTCCCGGGGGCAGGGCGATCTCCATCAGCCGCATGAAGTCGGCGGAGCCCACCAGTACCTGCTCATTGCGGATGACGCCGGACAGACCGCCTTCATAACAAAAGAAGTTGGATACCCGGCGGTAAATGGCCCCCTGGGCCCGGAGCAGGTCGTGGAAGGGCTTGTCCAGGCCGCAGCCCGATTCCCGGATGAGGGTGGCGGTATCGGCTACCACCTTTTCCGCCGGGAAGTCGCCAAAAATCTTGATGCCGTTGAGGGAGACACAGCCCGGGGGGAACAGGTCGGAGTCGGTGACCAGAATGCCGCTGCCGCCGGTGGCGGTGACGCCGTCCCAACCGGCGATGGCGGCGCCCGATTTGCTCAGCCGCTGGCACAGGGTAAGCCAGGGCTGCCCGAAGCACAGGGCCCCCGACAGGGAGGCGGAGGCGGTGAGGGTGGCGGACAGGCACCACAGCAGCCGCTCCGGCGCGCCCCGGCCAATGGAGGCCACGATGCTCAGCAGCATACTGGCGATAAACAGCAGGGGGCAGATCCGCCGGAAGATACGCTGGGCGCCGTCGCTGGCCTGCATTTGCCGGCCAAAGCCTACCGGATCGCCCGACCACTTGGCGTAGGTGTCCCGGCCGTTCCACTTGCCCTCGTCCAGGGTGACCAGATAGGGGTGGGAGGCGGCCGCCGCCGTCTTACAGGCCAGCCGCAGACCCCGCCGCTTTCGGTAGGTGCCCCGCAGCAGCAGGGAGATGCCCAGCACAATGGCGGCGCAGTAGGGCATCTGGCCCTCCCGGGGGTCCAGCTTGAACATGGTAAGGGCGTCGGCCAGAGTGGCGGCGGAGGCAAAGAGCAGCAGGGTGTCCATGCCGAACTCCAGCCGCAGCAGGCCGAACAGACCCCGGAAGAGCACATCCAGCCCCAGCAGCATGGCCAGCACCTGGACCCCGGCCAGGGCCAGCACCCGCAGCTCAGGCGTAAGGGCCTGGGGATGGGGAAAGACCTCCAGGGTCAGATAGAGGGCGGGCAGGAACAGCAGGAGGACCAGGGTGGCCCTCAGCCGCATCCCCTTGAGACCCTTGCCGTACCGTTTGGCCAGATCCGCCGGGGGCAGATCGGGGGCGGGAGGCGGCTCCTTCCGAGGCTTGCGCTCCCGGCGGCGGGGGGAGGGCTCCTCCTCCTCGTCGGTGCCGGGGATAAATTCCTCCGCCCGGCGTACCGCCGTGTCGTCCTCCATGCCCTCCTCTTCAAACATATGCTCGGCGTAGTCGTCCGCCTTTTTCAGCAGTCGGTTGATGCCCTGGGTGAGGGGGCTTTCCTCCGGCCCGGCGGCCTCCTCCGGAAAGTCCAGCACATTGTCCTCCACCGGAGGGGCTTTGGACGGTTTTTGCGGGGTGGGTTCCGGCTTGGGCGGGGGGGCCTTCTCCACCGGCGGCTGCCGGGTGGCGGCGGCCTTGGGTTCCTTCTGAGTCTGCTCCTGACCGCCGTCGGGGAAGGTGAGCACCCGCCCCGGCTTTTTGGAGGGGGAGGAGGGACGCTGGCTTTTGGGTACTACCGGGAAGGGTATGGTATCCTCCTCATCCGGTTTTTTCTTTTTCTGCCCGCCGCCGAATTCCGCCAGAATGGATTCCAGGGAGAACTCGTCCCCGCCGGGCAGATCCTCATTCAGTTCGTCATCCCGGTCTTTTGCCATGGGAACGTGCTCCTTTTTTTGAAGATCAGTGGTTGTCAGCCCATCCGCTGCCGTACGGCCTCATAGAGCAGAATGGCGGCGGCGGCGCTGGCGTTGAGGGAGTTGAGCTTGCCCTTCATGGGGATACGGACCAGGAAGTCGCAGGTCTCAGATACCAGACGGCCCATGCCGTCCCCCTCGCTGCCGATGACAATGGCGGCGGGGCCCTTCAGGTCGGCGTCGTAGAGCAGCCGGTCCCCGTCGGCAGCGGTGCCGAACACCCATACCCCTTCGTCCTTCAGCTCCTTGAGCAGGGCGGGCAGGTTGGGCACCCGGGCCACCGGAATATGGCTCACCGCGCCGGCGGAGGTCTTGGCCACCACCGCCGTCAGGCCCGCCGAACGGCGCTTGGGGATAATGACGCCGTGGGCTCCGGCGCACTCGGCGGTGCGGATCACCGCGCCCAGATTGTGGGGGTCGGAAAGCTCGTCGCACACCACGATGAGAGGGGGCTCCCCCTTCTCCCGGGCGGCGTTCAGAATATCGTCCACGCTGGCGTACTCCCGCACCGCGGCCTGGGCGATGACACCTTGGTGGGAGTGGGTGCGGCTCATAAAGTCCAGTTTCTTCCGGTCGCACTCCACCACCACGATGCCCTTGTCCCGGGCAGCGGCGGCGATGTGGGCCAGGGCAGAGTCGGTCTCTCCCCGGGCCAGGAAAATTTTATCAATGGGCGTGCCCGCCCGCAGGGCCTCGGTGACGGCGTTGCGCCCCTCGATGATGCCGTCTGCCTCGGCCTGAGGGGCCGGTCTGCGCTCCTTCATAATTGGTTCCGCCTTTCTTGTTGATCGCTACCAGTATACCACAAGACCTGCCGCAGAAAAAGATAAAAATTACCCCTTTGAACCCGGCCGCTTTCATAGAAAGTTTACAGCTTTCGGCCTTCCCTTTCTTGTTTTTTGAGGGTGCGTGTGCTATAACTATAATTACTTTCCAGATAGGAATGAATGCACTCAAGGAGGCATCCTCTTGAATTTCGATCACCAGAACAACAACCGCGGAAAGGGCGGAGGCAATAACAAGCGCAACATCACCGCCATCGTGTCCATCATCCTGTGGGCCCTGGTGCTGACGGTGCTGGTGAACTATGCCACCTCCATATTCCGCCAGGCCAACTCGGTGGAGATCAGCTACGGCACCTTCCGGGAGTTGGTCAAGGAGGACTGCGTGGCAGGCGTGCTCATGGAGTCCAACAAGTACACCATTTATTTAAAAGACGGGGTGTCGGTGGACGCCAACGGCAACATCACCAAGACGGCCACCGCCGCCGGCCTCACCGGGGAGCAGGAGGAGACCACCGTGCCGCCCCCCTCCCAGTGGGACAAGACCAAAACCACCTATTACTGTGCCCCCATCACCCAGGCGGGGGTGCGGGACGACGGGCTGATCGACCTGCTGGAGGAGCACGACGTCACCAGCTTCGGCCCCGAGTATGTGGAGGAGCTTAACCCCATCGTCTCCATGCTCATCTCCTGGGTGCTGCCCATGGTGGTCATGGTGCTGCTCTTCTCCTTCCTGTTCCGCAGCATGGCGGGCAAGATGGGCGGCGGCCTGGGCAATCTGGGCAAGTCCAACGCCAAGGTCTATGTGGAGAAAAAGACCGGTGTCACCTTTAAAGACGTGGCCGGTCAGGACGAGGCCAAGGAGTCCCTGGTGGAGATCATTGACTTCCTCCACAACCCCCAGAAGTATACCGAGATCGGCGCCAAGCTGCCCAAGGGCGCTCTGCTGGTGGGCCCTCCCGGTACCGGTAAGACCCTGCTGGCCAAGGCCGTGGCCGGCGAGGCCAACGTGCCCTTCTTCTCCATCTCCGGCTCCGACTTTGTGGAGATGTTTGTAGGTATGGGTGCCGCCCGTGTCCGCGACCTGTTCAAGGAGGCCAACAAGATGGCCCCCTGTATCGTGTTCATCGACGAGATCGACACCATCGGTAAATCCCGCGATAACCGCATGGGCGGCAATGACGAGCGGGAGCAGACCCTGAACCAGCTGCTGGCCGAGATGGACGGCTTCGACCCCACCAAGGGCGTCATCCTGCTGGCCGCCACCAACCGGCCCGAGGTGCTGGACCAGGCCCTGCTGCGGCCCGGCCGCTTTGACCGGCGCATCACCGTGGACCGGCCAAACCTGGCCGGCCGTCTGGCTACCCTCCAGGTCCATACCCGCAAGATCAAGCTGGCGGAGGATGTGGATCTGAAGAAGGTGGCTCTGGCCACCGCCGGTGCCGTGGGTGCGGACCTGGCCAACCTGGTCAACGAGGCCGCTCTCCGGGCGGTCCGTCTGGGCCGCAAGGCGGTCAACCAGCAGGACCTGCTCACTGCCTTCGAGCTGGTCATTGCCGGCGCCGAGAAGAAGGGCAGCGTCCTCAGCGAGTTTGAGAAGAAGCTGGTGGCCTACCACGAGGTGGGTCATGCCATGGTGGCCTACCGGCAGAAGCACGCCGAGCCGGTGACGAAGATCACCATCGTTCCCCACACCCAGGGCGCTCTGGGCTACACCCTCCACCTGCCGGAGGAGGACAAGAACCTCCACACCAAGGACGAGCTGCTGGCCCAGATCTGCGTCTCCATGGGCGGCCGTGTGGCCGAGGAGCTGGTCATGAAGACCATGACCAACGGCGCCGCGCAGGACATTCAGGATGCCACCAGCATCGCCCGCAATATGGTGGCCATGTTCGGTATGAGTGAGGAGTTCGGCATGATGGCTCTGGCCTCCCGCCGCAACCAGTATCTGGACGGCGGCTACGGCCTGGACTGTGCCGATGATACCGCCGCGGCCATGGATCAGGCGGTGCGCAGCATCATCGACTCCTGCTACAAGAAGGCCACCGAGATCCTCTCCGAGAGCCGGGAGGACATGGACAAGGTGGTGGCCTACCTGCTGGAGAAGGAGACCATTACCGGCGCCGAGATGGTGGCCATTCTGGAGGGCCGTGACCCTGCTCTGGCCGACCAGTACGCCGAGGCCGAGCGGCGGGAACAGGAGAAGAACAAGCCGGAGGAGAAGACCCAGGCCATTCCCCTGTGGGGCAGCCAGGAGGAGTCCTCCGTTCCGTCCCAGCCGGATCAGCCCTCTGAGGACAAGACAACGGAAGAATAAGGAAAATCCGGGCGCGCCGTCATGGCGCGCCCGGATTCTGCTTCTAAAAAATTTTGAGAAAAATGAAAAAAAGAGTTGACAGAGCGGGTGACCCGTGCTAAAATACAATTCGTTCGGTCAACCTGACTGGTGCCAAGTGAATATGGGGGTATAGCTCAGCTGGGAGAGCGCTTGAATGGCATTCAAGAGGTCAGCGGTTCGATCCCGCTTATCTCCACCAAAAAGACTTGAAACTTTGGTTTCAAGTCTTTTTTTGTGCTTCGAAGGAGACGGCGCCTGGCTGCTTGGACAGGGATGGAGAATATAAAGCCAAATTTTGCTGCAAGTTTAGTCATTATATCCTGCATAAACTAATTGACAAGCACGAAATATTCCGCTAAAATGACAGGCAAGTAAAACGGACCTGCAAAGAGGCAAGTACAGCCTCCGGCAGGTCCGTTTTCTGTTCCCAGAGATTTTTCTGGTCATACGGTAGCTGTCAAGATGGACAGAGGTATTTGGATCTTTGCCTGCAACGTCGCCATGAACCGTTTCCCCCCAAGAAACGCGGTCCATGGCGATTTTGTTTTTGCAAGGAAACTTCAGCAAGAGAAAGGATTTGAGGAGAATGAAACTGAAAAGAATCACAGCCCTTGTCTCTGGCGTCGGCCTGACCCTGTGCCTTGCCGCCTGCGGCGGCGGCGGAACTGCTTCCACCCCTTCGGCGGCGCCTGCCGGCTCCCAGGCGCCCGCCAGTTCCCCGGCGGCGGAGGAAACCAGCCAGGTGAAGCTGGTGGAGGACGGCAAGTTCAAGGTGGCCATGGAGTGTGCCTACGCCCCCTTCAACTGGACCCAGGCGGATGACTCCAACGGCGCGGTGCCCACCTCCGGTACGCCGGACTATGCCTACGGCTATGATGTGATGTTTGCCAAGGAGATCGCCGAGGAGCTGGGATGCGACCTGGAGATTGTCAAAATGGAGTGGGACGCCCTGATCCCGGCACTCCAGTCGGGCACGGTGGACGCAGTCATTGCCGGCCAGTGCATCACGGCGGAGCGGGCGGCCCAGGTGGACTTTTCCGACCCCTATTACTATGCCTCCATTGTCTGCCTGGTGAAGTCTGACAGCCCCTACGCCGATGCCCAGGGCATCAGCGATTTTGAGGGTGCTACCGCCACCTCCCAGCTGGGCACGGTGTGGTATGATACCTGCCTGCCTCAGGTGCCCGAGGTAGAGGTTCTGCCGGCTCAGGAGTCCGTGCCCGCCATGCTGGTGGCCCTGGACTCCGGAGCGGTTGACCTGGTTGTCACCGACCAGCCCACCGCCCTGTCCGCCTGCAACGCCTATCCCGATATGGTGATGCTGGACTTCTCCGGCACGGACGACGACTTTGATGTGTCCGAGGAGGAGACCAACTTCGGCATCTCCGTCCAGAAGGGGAACACCGGCCTGACTGAGGTGATTAACCAGGTCCTGAGCCAGTATACCCCTGAGGACTACACCGCCATGATGGATGAAGCCATTGCGGTGCAGCCCCTGAACGAAAACTGAGCCTCAGCGAAATCGGGATGCCGGGTACATTCGTACAGAATGTACCCGGCACTCACCCAAGGGAGGATGTCCGATGGACGAGTTAATGCAATTTGTGAGTGATATGGGGGCCGTCTGGTCCCGGTATGGAGGTTCCATTCTGCGGGGCGCCTGGACCACCATTCTGCTGGCAGTGATCTGTACGGTTTTGGGCTGTGTCATTGGTTTTGCGGTGGGCACGGTCCAGGCCAATCCGGTTTCCCCCCGGTACGGCCTGGTCCGCCGGGTGCTGACTCGGGTGGGCCACGGGCTGCTGCGGGCCTATGTGGAGTTTTTCCGGGGCACCCCCCTGATGCTCCAGGCTATGTTCATTTTCTACGGCGCGGCCTATGCCTTCGGTCTGCACATGGAGACCTTTTCCGCCGGTATCTTTATCCTGTCCATTAACACGGGGGCCTATATGGCAGAGACTGTGCGGGGCGGTATCCTGGCCATCGACCGGGGACAGATCGAGGGGGCCAAGGCCATCGGCATGACCCATAGGCAGGCCATGCTGCACGTGGTCCTTCCCCAGACGCTGCGCAATCTGCTGCCCCAGATCGGCAATAACTTCATCATCAACCTGAAGGACTCCTCCATGCTGTCGGTCATCAGCGTGACGGAACTGTTCTTTTCCTTTAAATCGGCAGCCGCGGCGCTCTACCTCTATTTCCCGGCGGCCACCATCGCCATGATTCTTTACCTGTGCATGACGCTGGTTTCGGCCTACCTGCTCCGGCTGTGGGAGCGTAAAATGACCGGTAAGGCAAACTATGAACTGGCAGAAAATCTGCCTGTAGGCGCCAATGAGGAAGGAGGGGAGGAATAAGATGGGAGCTCCATATCTGCGGGATTTTGCCCATCCGGTGCTCCAGGTCAGCCACCTGTCCAAAAATTTCGGGTCCCATCAGGTGCTCAAGGACATCGACTTCACCGTGTGCCGGGGGGACGTGATCTCCATCATCGGGGCCTCCGGCTCCGGCAAATCCACCCTGCTGCGGTGCATCAATCTGCTGGAGACCCCCAGCGGCGGCGAGATCCAGTTTCACGACCGGAATATCCTGGAGCGGGATGTGAATATCCCCGATTACCGGGCCAAGGTGGGAATGGTTTTCCAGAGTTTTAACCTGTTCAGCAATATGAGTGTGCTGCGCAACTGCGAGATCGGTCAGGAGAAGGTGCTGAAAAAGCCCAAAAAGGAGGCCCGGGACAGCGCCATGAAGTACCTGCAGCAGGTGGGCATGGCCCCCTACATCAATGCCTATCCCCACCAGCTCTCGGGCGGCCAAAAGCAGCGGGTGGCCATCGCCCGGGCTCTGGCCATGGAGCCCGAGGTACTTCTCTTTGACGAGCCCACCTCTGCCCTGGACCCGGAGATGGTGGGAGAGGTGCTGGAGGTCATGCGGGCCCTGGCCCATGACGGCATGACCATGCTGGTGGTGACCCATGAGATGTCCTTCGCCCGGGATGTGTCCAACCATGTGATCTTTATGGCCGACGGTGTGATCTGTGAGCAGCGGGACCCCCAGCGGCTGTTTACCGCCCCCAAGAACAAGCGTACCCAGGACTTCCTGCTGCGCTTCCTCCAGCGGTAGAGAATGAAACTGGAAGGTTCAAATGCAAATACTGTCCACAGGCAGAGGACAATTTTTGTGGCGAGATCTATGCTGATGCACAAATATTAAGGAATGAATTATTTTTACAGAACTGTATAATGCAGTAACTTAGTGGGATGTATGGCCGAGAAAAATATTGAATTGTGTATTTTATACAAAATTGTAGTGCTAAATATTATCTATGATATGGATATTGTGGTTTCATCGTGCCCGTAGTATACTTGAAAATACGGAGACGCAGTGTATGTGTGCTGTGTACTCACCAGGAGAAAACAAGTATAAATTCGCAAAAGTGAATAGAAGGGAGGCTTTTATTTCAGTCGAGACCGCAAGGCATATCAATCCATAGGCAACGACAAAAAAGGAGGCTCTACAGATGCAACAACGTCAGAAACGCTCCCATTCTTTTCTTGCATTGCTGTTGGCATTATCCATGCTCTTCTCCCTGACGATTCTGCCTGTATCAGCTGAGGAACCAGTAAAAACCGATGCTGACCAGGGGACAGCCACACTCACGCTGGACGACGACCTGCTCACTCTGGATATGAGCGAGGAAACGTTTCATGCAACCCTGACGGTTCCGGTCTCCACTGAGCAAAGCAAATGGACAACGGATCAGTGGAACACCTGGGCCGAAGGCATCACCTGGAGCCTGACCCGCGGCGAAGTGGACGTACAGGATCCTGCTCTGTACCCCTATATCTACACTGGTGACGATCTGGAGAACTGGATGAGCTGGGGCACCAACGGTAAGCACGGCTCTGACGGTACCAAGTATTTTACTCTGACCGATCCTGTGGTGACTGTGGCCGACGGCTACGCCACTGTGAAGCTGACCTTCAGCCACGGCATCTTCTTCAACATGAACGACCCCAAACTGCCTCTGGTGACCAACTCCCTCCAGGCCATCGGCAGCAACACCTTCCGCTACGCCCGCAACGTGTGGCCCGGCTTCATCGGCAACTACGAGCTGTCCGCCAAGTCTGGTGATACCGTTCTGGCCACCACCCCCATGGAGATCAACGTCTACGAGAGCAACGTCCGGCAGGACGAGCTGTACGATGAGCTGATGGAGATCAAGAAGCTGGCTGAGGCCAATGGCCGCTACTTCGACGTCCAGTCCTTCGGTAAAAGCACCGACGGCTATGACCAGTGGTATGCCGTGGTGTCCGACAGTGCCCAGTCCGTGGCCGACTTTAAGGAAATGAACGCCCTGGCTCAGACCGATCCCGATGCGGTGCTGGCCCAGATCGAAGGCGGCAAGGACTACCGCATCCCCATCATGATGAACAACGTCCACTCCGACGAGGCCGGCGGTGTGGATGCCCATGTCAATCTGCTGCGTACCCTGGCTACCGAAGATACCATCACCTGGAATACCATCACTGGTCTGACCGGTGGCAAGACTGTGGATGAGAGCCAGTACGATCCCAAGATCGTGGACTTTGAGATCACCAGCGATGACGGCGATACCGACTACGGTTTCACCGGCTACGGTCTGAAAATCAGCGCCACCACCATCAACGGTAACGGCAACGACGGCCGCACCGATGCCAGCGAGTATTATACCTTCAGTGAGGACAAGGAGCTGAAGGTGGACGAGATCCTGGACAACCTCATCATTATTGTTACTCCCGATGAGAACCCTGACGGTCGCACCTACAACACCCGTCCCAACGGCAACGGCTTCGACCTGAACCGGGACGCCTCCAACCAGACTCAGGTGGAGACCCAGAATATTGCCAAGCTCATCAGCGAGTGGAATCCCGTGGCCTTCGTGGAGTTCCACGGCTTTACCGCTCAGTTCCTGGTAGAGCCCTGTACGCCTCCTCACGAGCCCAACCTGGAGTATGACCTGTTTGTGGAGCAGTTCCTGCTGGGCGCCGAGGCCTACGGCAACGCCGCTCTGGCCACCATGTCTGTCCAGCACGCGGGCGAATTTGAGACCAAGTATCAGACCTATTACACCCCCCTGCGCGACAGCTTTGATGCTGAAACCGGCTGGGACGCCTGGGATGACCTGAGCACCAACTACACCCCCAGCTATGCCATGCTCAACTGCGGTTCCATGGGCTTTACCATTGAGACTCCTTCCGGCGGCGAGTCCAGCGTCCGTCTGCTGGAGTGCGGCGCCTACGGCCTGTGGCAGTTCCTGTCCGACTGTAAGGACACCTGTTACAAGGCCCAGCTGGAGTTCTTCCGCCGGGGCATCAACAACGAGGACCACCGGGAAGAGATGGAGCCCTGGTATGTGGATATGAGCAACCAGCAGCTGGATCCCGACACCTGGCGCGTTCCTTATGAGGGCAACAACAAGTACTTCCCCGAGTACTATGTGCTGCCTGTGGACGCCGAGTCCCAGCGCGATCCCGCTGACGCCTATGAGATGGCGGAGTTCCTCATGCGCAACGGCGTGAAGGTCTCCACCCTCACCAAGGACGTGACGGTGGACGGTGTGACCTACAAGGCAGGTTCTCTGGTGGTCAATATGTACCAGGCCAAGCGCAACTACGCAAACTGCGTGCTCAACCTGGGCTATGATGCATCTGCCTCCGGCTTCCCCTCCCTGTACTCTGAGTCCGTGGCCAGCTTCCCCAGTATGCGCGGCTTTGACTGCATTGCCATTGATACCATCGGCGCCTTTGACGGTGCCCTGAAGGAACTGACTGAGGTTACCGCTTCCGGTCAGGTCACCGGCAGCGGTTCTATCGTCATCCTGTCCAACAACGGCGATGAGACTGTCCGGGCCGTCAACGCTCTGCTGGACGCCGGTAAGGCGGTTGGCATGATCACCGAGGGCGACTACAAGGGCGATTTCGTGGTGAGTGCTTCCTCCTATAATATGGTATCCTCCGACTATGCGCTGGTGGCTACCCGCACCAATGAGATGCCTGTGGCCCATCAGATCAGCAAGCCCACCCTGTTCCTCACCGGCCGCTATGCCGACTTCGGCGACGACAAGGTGACTTCTGGTTACTATACCGAGTGGTTTGCCAATGGCTATGGCTTCATCAACTACGATAACATCCACAACAACGGTACCTCCAATTACGATGTGATGGCCTATGTGAAGCAGCTGGGCTTCACCGTAACGGATGATCCTGCCAAGGCGGATATCATCATTGGCTCGGTGGCGCTGGACAGCGGCGCCTATGGCGCTGAGGCCGTTGCGGCGGTCAAGGCCGGTACGCCCTATATTGCCACCGGTTCTGAGCCGCTCTCCTACATTCAGGAGAACCTGGTGACAGGAATTACTGCTGACTCCAGAGGTATGGAGGCCCTCCATCATGTCACTTATCCCTCCGACAGCCTCATCACTGCCAGCCAAGAGGCGGATGGTGACGACGTGATTTACACGCTGGATTGTACCGTTCTCACTGCCTATCCTGAGAATGCTGAGGTGCTGATCCAGGCCACCGATAAGGACAGCTTTATCGTGGGCTGCATGGCCGGCGGTAGCATCGACGGCGGCGTGGAGGCCATTGCGGTGGAGCAGGACGGAATGGATATTACCATCTTCGCCAACTCCATTGTCAACCGTGCCCACCAGCAGGACGACTATCTGTTTGCCACCAACACCATCTATTCCAAGATGCTGTCTGAAGATACCATGGATATTGTGGTCAGCACCCTGCCGTTTGATGATGTATATGGCGACGACTGGTTCTATAATGCGGTGAAGTATGCCTATGACAGCAAGCTGATGTCCGGCACTGCTTCCACCACCTTTGCTCCTCTCATGAGCACCAACCGTGCCATGGTGGTCACCATGCTGTGGCGGCTGGAAGGCCAGCCCAAGGCTGATGCCACCCTGTCCTTCACCGACGTGGAGAGCGGCGTGTGGTACACCGACGCTGTGAACTGGGCTGCCTCCAAGGGCATCGTCAAGGGCTACAGCGACACCGTG
>NZ_CAJFGT010000037.1:0-26310 GCF_904377885.1 Flavonifractor sp. An112
CAATCAGCTGACCATCCGGCATATTCTGACCAACCCTAAGTACAAGGGATGGTACTGCGGCAACAAGACCCAGTCGCTGGATTACCGAACCAAAAAGAAAGCCTTTTTGGACGAGAGTGAATGGGTTATGTACCCAGATCCCAACATCCCAGCCATTGTTTCGGAAGAGTTGTGGGATCAGGCTAACGCCATCTTCAAGCAGCGGAGCCGTGAGGTTCGGACAAAAGCCACCAGTTACCACAACCGTTATCCATACAGTGGGAAAATCATTTGCGGCAGACACGGCACCAGCTTCCATCGCCAGTCCTTTAAGACCCAGAAAGGAGAGACGGAGTTCTGGCGCTGCAAGACCTACCGCCAGAAAGGAAAGGATGGGTGCGATCTACCGGGTATCCGTACCCATGAAGTGGATCAGGTCTTGGCCGACCTCTTTGAGAAGGTGGTTACAGAGAAAAAACAGATCATCCGGTTGGTGCTGGACAGCATTGGGGAAACCTCGTGCGGGGTGGATTACTCCGCTCAGATTGGGCGGATCGAGGTGCAGATAAGCCAGATCGAGGAGAAGAAGGATAAGCTGCTGGAGCTGAGCATGGCGGATGCTATTACCCTCCAGGAGTTTAAGGAGCGCAACGGACGCTTCAACCGCCAGATCTCCGCCCTAGAGGAACAGCGGATGTCTCTGTGTCAGCAGGAGCAAATGCAAAAAAGTACGGAGATTGACCCAAAACTCCTGGAAAAGGCCCTGTGGGAAGAACTGAACTTTACAAATGGAATCCAATCTGAAGTCGTGGCGACGATCCTGGATCACATTGTGGTGTTGGAGCAAAGCGACGATAAGCAGATCTATTTAGAGATCTATCTCCGGCTGGGGCAGCAGGCTTCAGCCCATTTTCAGCGGGGTGGATTAGTCTCTTGCAATAGTCCTTTAAGAAGTACTATACCCCCAATGGGGATCAGGACGACTTGATTTCTATTGGTACCATTGGGCTGATCAAAGGAATTGGTACCTTTAAACCGGATAAAAAAGTACGGCTGGCTACCTATGCGTCCCGCTGCATTGAAAATGAGATCCTGATGCACTTTCGTGCCCAGCGTAAGACCCAGGGGGAGGTATCTTTGTCAGACGCTATTGATGGAGACGGGGACGGGAATTCGCTTTCTCTAATGGATACCATCAGTGTGGATGACGATATGCTGGAGGAGTTGGATGCCAGAGACGCGTGTATCCAGGTGCGGGAATGTGTAAAGAAGTGCCTGGATGCCCGGGAGGCCGCTATCATTACCCTCCGTTACGGGCTCAACGACCGTAAGCCCCTGACCCAGCGGGAGGTGGCTGCCAAATGCGGCATTTCGCGGTCCTATGTATCCCGCATTGAAAAAAAGGCGCTGAAAAAACTGGAGACAGCCATGGGGACCCAGCGGTAGGACTTTACGCGGCGGTGATTGTTGGGTTATAATAACAATAACTGTCTTGCCTTCGTGCGGACGGCAAAATTATTTTGATTTGAGTGCAATAAAATGCCTGTGTTTTGCATTCCACCAATGAGAGGAGAGAAAACTATGCTGATCCTGCTGGAGACCATGGCGGAGGAGAGCCGCCGGGTGACCGCTCCAGATATTCTGGAGCCGCTGCTGGTCAGGATGCAGGCTGGAGAACAGGAGGCACTGGCGGAACTCTATCATCATGCCCGGACTGCTGTATACGGCCTTGCTCTCTCCTATCTCAAGAATACCCATGATGCGGAGGATGTGACGCAAGATACTTTTGTGCGTGTTTGGGAAAATGTCCATCAATACCAGTCCCGTGGTACACCGCTGGCGTGGGTACTCACCGTTGCCCGCAATCTGGCCCTGATGAAGCTGCGGGAGCGGGGCAAGACGGAGGAATTGGAACCGGAATCCTGGGAACGGCTGGCGGCGGACAGTCCTCTGGTAACGGTGGAGGATCGGCAGGTGCTCCGTGCTGCGCTGGAAGGCTTAACCGATGAAGAACGCCAGGTGGTCACCCTCCACGCAGTTACCGGTTGGAAGCATAAAGAGATCGCGCATCTGCTGGATCTGCCGCTGTCTACGGTGCTGTCCAAGTACCGCCGGGCGCTGCAGAAGCTGCGGACCATACTGGAAGGGGGTGAGAAACCGTGAATGATCAGGAATTGGAGCGTAAACTCCATACGGCACTGGAGCACGCCGCGCCTGACGATGTGGAGGCAGTGCTTGCTCGTCTGGGGCCCCAGAATGGGAAGATCATTCCGATTTCCGCGCCCAAACGGCGAAAGCGCATCCTGCCCTGGATCGCGGCTGCCTGCTTGGCGCTTGCCATTGGCGGCGGTGTGGCCGGAGTGCGGTATCAGCAGGCCAACGCGGTAGCCTCTGTGGTCTCCCTCGACGTGAATCCCTGTGTCCGGCTGGAGGTAAACCGGGAAGAAAAGGTCCTTTCCGCCACCCCGGTCAACGATGATGCCAATCAGATTTTGGACGGCATGGATCTGACCGGTACGGATCTGGAGGTGGCGGTCAATGCCATTATCGGCTCTCTGCTGAAGCATGGATATGTGGACGAACTGGCCAATTCTGTGCTGATTTCGGTAGAGGATGACGATCTGACCCGGGGCGCCGCGTTGGAAGAGAAACTGACAGGGGAGATCTCCCAGGTGCTGGAGTCGGCTTCTATCAACGGGGCTATCCTGTCCCAGAGCTTTGCCACAGATGATGCCTTGCAGCAGAAGGCGGAAGAATACGGGATCTCCCAGGGTAAGGCTGCATTGATCCAGACATTGGTGGACAGCAGTTCCCACCTGACCTTTGAGTCGCTGGTAGGCTTGTCCATCAACGAACTGAACCTGTTGGCCAATTCCGAGGCTGCAGCCGACCTGACAGACCAGAGCGGTGAGCAGGAAAGCATCCGTTCTACCGGTACTGCAAGCCAGAGTGGCTATGTGGGTGTGGATGCCGCCACCCAGACGGCGCTGACCCATGCCGGTGTTCAGCAGTCCCAGCTGGACTACCTGGAAGCTGACTATGACTATGAAGATGGCCGGATGGTTTACGAGGTTGAATTTGGCGTCAGCGGTGTGGAGTATGAATACGACATCGACGCGGCCACCGGTGCTATTCTCAAGGCGGAGCAGGAGGGACAGACCATCCAGGCACCGGCTCCGGGCCAGACCCAACAGCCTCAGGGTGGTTCCAGCGGCACCATCAGCAGCCAGGAGGCCAGAGATATTGCTTTGTCCAACGCCGGAGTGGCCCTTTCGGATACACGGGAGTTGGAAGTGGAAGCGGATGATGGCTGCTACAAGGTGGAGTTTAAGTCAGGCCAATATGAATATGAGTATGAAATCAGCGTTGCCGATGGCAGGATTCTAAGTGCCGAGCGGGACGACTGAACAGATTGTTTCCGAAAATCGGGCAGCCATATGGCTGCCCGATTTTTTGTAGAACAAGGGAATCACACTTCCCCTTGACAACCTATACCCCTATGGGTATAATGATGGCGAGATACCCGTGGGGGTATAGGAGGCGGATGATATGAAAAAATTGGAGGCCATACTGGAGTGGGGCGGTGTCCGCAAGGATATCACACTGCTCGTTCTTTCCGGACTGGCTCTGGTGGTCAGCATTCTGTGGGGGGCTCATCTGCCGGTAGACCCGGCCTGGGTGGCCATTGTGCTGTGCGGTCTGCCTATTATTTTGGAGGCATTCATTGGGCTGATCACTGCCTTTGACATCAAGGCGGATGTGCTGGTATCCATTGCTTTGGTGGCTTCGGTGATCATCGGCGAGGACTTTGCCGCCGGTGAGGTGGCCTTTATCATGCAGCTGGGCGCCCTGCTGGAGGATCTGACGGTAGCCCGAGCCAGAGCGGGCATTGAAAAGCTGGTGAAACTGACGCCCCGCACCGCTCGCCGGCTGACTGGCGACGGGGAAGAGGTGGTGCCCGCGGAGATGGTACAGGTGGGGGAACTGCTGCGGGTGCTGCCCGGTGAGACTATTCCTGTGGATGGGATCATAAGGGACGGGCGCACCTCTGTGGACCAATCGGTCATGACAGGAGAGTCCTTGCCGGTGGACAAGGCCCCAGGAGACCAGGTGTCCAGCGGAACGGTCAACCAATATGGGGCCTTCACCATGGAGGCCACCCGGGTGGGGGAGGACAGCTCCATCCAGCGGATGGTACGGCTGGTCCAGTCGGCGGATGCAGGAAAAGCGAAAATTGTGGGACTGGCCGACCGGTGGGCCACCTGGATCGTGGTGATTGCCCTGTCTGCTGCTGCCATCACCGGCTTTGTTACCGGGGAGCTGATCCGGGCGGTGACTATTTTGGTGGTGTTCTGCCCCTGTGCCCTGGTGCTGGCTACCCCTACCGCCATTATGGCGGCCATTGGCAACGCCACCCGCCACGGATTCTTGGTACGGGAGGGAGACGCGCTGGAGCGGCTGGCTGGGGTCCAGTGTGTGGCTTTTGACAAGACGGGCACTCTTACATTAGGAAAGCTGCAGGTAACTGCGGTGCTTCCCCTGAATGGCCGGACGGAGGAACAGGTGTGGACAGGGGCTGTGGGCCTGGAGTCCTGGTCGGAGCACCCTCTGGGTAAGGCCGTTACCGCGGGTGGACGGGAGCGCTTTCCTGATCTGGTGCCGAAGGGGAAGAGCGTGGAGGTGCTGCCCGGCCTGGGTCTGAAGGGCATCGTGGAGGGCAGAGACCTATGGGCAGGCAATCTGGCGCTGATGGAGCAGCTGGGTGTGCCCATGCCCCAGGAGGCGGAGGGCTTTGTTCAGGCCCGGCTGGACGAGGGGTGTACCCTTATCTATCTGGCAGAGGAGGGAACATTGATCGGGGTGATGGCTCTGGCCGACACCCTGCGGCCCGACGCGGCGGAGACCATTCGGGCAGTGAAAGACGCCGGAGTGCAGCCGGTGCTGCTGACGGGGGACCACCCAAGCGCCGCCGGGCATATCGCGGCACTGCTGAATATCCGGGAGGTGAAGGCTGGATGCCTGCCGGAGGACAAGCTGAATTGGATTGCCCGGGCTCAGGAAGAGGGCAGACCGGTGTGCATGATCGGCGACGGCATCAACGATGCCCCTGCACTGAAACGGGCCATGGTGGGTATTGCCATGGGCGGTGTGGGCAGCGATATCGCTGTGGATGCCGCCGATATGGCCCTGGTGGGGGACGATCTACGGCAGCTGCCCCATCTGCTGCGGCTGGCCCGGCGGATGATGGTCACCATCAAATGCAATCTGACCTTCTCCATGGCGCTGAACTTTGCGGCCATTGCCTTGGCCATTACCGGCATTCTGAATCCTGTGGTGGGGGCGCTGGTCCACAACGCGGGCTCGGTGGTGGTCATTGTCAATTCTGCCCTGCTGCTGCGCTGGCACAAAAGGGCGTAAAAGGGGAAACCGGGCTCTGTTCCCGCTTTTTTGAAGGCGGGAACAGAGCCCTTGACAATTTTTACAGGAAGGGAAGGAGAGAATACGAATAATTTGAAAAACTTTAGCCTAACCTCTATGCAAAAATGGAAAACTATATTAAAATAAGATAGCATGATTTTCCGAAAAGGGGTTGAACATATGAGTGAACCGCAGTTCAAGCGGATTCTTCTGAAGCTCAGCGGCGAGGCCCTCGCCGGCGAGGCCAGCCGGGGTCTGGATTTCGATGTCATCGGCAGCGTTTGCGACGTAATTAAGAAGTGCGTGGCAGCCGGTGTCCAGGTGGGCATCGTGGTTGGCGGCGGCAATTTCTGGCGCGGCCTGAAGGATGGCGGCGACCGGATGGAGCGTACCCGTGCCGACCATATGGGAATGCTGGCTACCACCATCAATGCACTGGCAGTGGCCGACGTGCTGGAGCAGAAGGGTGTGGACGTGCGGGTGCAGACCGCCATTGAGATGCGGTCCATCGCCGAGCCCTACATCCGTTCCAAGGCCATCCGGCATATGGAGAAGGGCAGAGTGGTCATCTTTGGCTGCGGCACCGGCAATCCCTTCTTCTCCACCGATACGGCGGCTGTGCTGCGGGCGGCGGAGATCGACGCCGACGCCATTCTGCTGGCCAAGAACATTGACGGCGTGTATTCCGCCGATCCTCGCAAGGACCCCAACGCGGTGAAGTATGATACCATCACCTATGACGATGTGCTGGCTCAGCACCTGGAGGTGATGGATTCCACCGCCACGTCCCTGTCCATGGACAACAAGATCCCGGTGATCCTGTTCGCACTCAAGGACCCTGAGAACATTCTGCGTGTGGTCATGGGTGAAAAAATCGGAACCATCGTCAAGGAGGAACCGTGAAATGAAAGAGCTCAATAAAGAATTCGACGCCAAGATGAAAAAGACCATCGACGTAGTGATGAGTGATTTCGCCAGTGTCCGTGCCGGACGGGCCAACGCCGCCGTGCTGGATAAGATTACGGTGGACTACTACGGCGCCCCCACCCCTCTGAATCAGGTGGCCGCCATTTCCTCTCCTGATCCCCGTTCCCTGATGATCCAGCCTTGGGACGGTACTCTGCTGAAGGCCATCGAGAAGGCCATCCAGTGCTCTGATCTGGGCATCAACCCCCAGAACGACGGCCGTGTGATCCGTCTGTCCTTCCCTCAGCTCACCGAGGAGCGCCGTAAGGAACTGACCAAGCAGGTGAAGAAGTACGGTGAGAACGGTAAGGTGGCCATCCGCAACATCCGCCGGGACGCTATGGAGAAGTTCAAGGCTCTGGAGAAAAAGGGCGAGATGACCGAGGACGACCGCAAGGACTATGAGAAGGAGCTCCAGGATCTCACCGACAAGCGGTGCAAGGAGATCGATGAGCTGACCGTCAAAAAAGAAGCGGAACTGATGGCGGTATAATACCAAATGAAAGACATGGTGCGGGATGCGAAGAGTGTCCCGCACTGGTGTCGTATAGGCGGGTTGAACATGGCATTATTCAAACCGAAGGCGGCGCAGGCCCAGGTGGATTTTGACCACCTGCCCCGTCATGTGGCGATCATCATGGACGGCAACGGCCGCTGGGCCAAGCGTCGGGGGCTGCCCCGTACGGCAGGACACGCCGCTGGCGCGGAGACCTTCCGTACCATCGCCACATACTGTCAGAAGATCGGAATTGAGTATCTGACGGTATACGCCTTCTCCACGGAGAATTGGAAGCGGCCTCTGGAGGAGGTCTCCGCCATCATCGGACTGCTGAAGAAGTATCTTCTGGAGTCCATTGAGAAGATGGAGCGGGACAAGATCAGACTCCACTTTTTTGGAGATCTGGAGGCACTTCCTCCGGAGTTGAGAGAATTGACGGTGCGTACCGACGATATCTCCACACACTATGATGGTATGCAGGTCAACGTATGCTTCAACTATGGCGGACGGGATGAGATTGTCCGTGCGGCCCGGGCTTTTGCGGCGGAGTGTGCGGCGGGGAAGAAGGACCCCGCTCAGCTGACAGAGGCGGATTTTTCCGGTTACCTCTATTCTGCCGGGGTACCCGACCCGGACCTGGTGATCCGGCCCAGCGGTGAGCTGCGGATCTCCAACTTCTTGCTGTGGCAGTCGGCCTACGCGGAATTCTACTATACCGACGTGCTGTGGCCTGACTTCAGCAAGGAAGAGCTGAACAAGGCGCTGGCGGCTTATCAGGGCCGTTCCCGCCGCTATGGAGGTGTCTGAGTGGTCAAGCGAATCATGGTGGCGGTGGTCTGTATCCCGCTGCTGGCGGCAGCGGTATACGGTGTCTCGCCGGTCTATCCGGTCATCCTGCCCATTCTGGTGGCCGGATTGTCTATGATCGCGGTGCATGAGGTACTGTGGTCCACCGGATTTCTCAAGCATACCCGTATTTCCGGCTATTCCATTGTTTTGGCAGGCCTCATTCCGTTCTGGGTCTACTATAACGGCAAGCTGATGCCTGCCCTGGCTGGAATGTTCCTCTATGTGGTACTGCTCTTTGCCGAGGCCATTGGCAGTCATAAACGTATTACGTTGGAGAAGATGGGAGGCGCTTTCTTCCTCAGCGTAGTCATTCCCTTTTTTCTGTCCTCGCTTCTGCGGATCCGGCTCATGGAGCACTGGATGGCCCTCATCGTGCTGCCCTTTGAGGTAGCTTTCCTCAGCGATGCCTTTGCCCTCTTTGCAGGCATGGCCTTTGGCAAGCATAAGCTCGCGCCTGAGCTCTCCCCCAA
Source organism: Flavonifractor sp. An112 (assembly GCF_904377885.1). NCBI lineage: Bacteria > Bacillati > Bacillota > Clostridia > Eubacteriales > Oscillospiraceae > Flavonifractor > Flavonifractor sp. An112. The sequence goes on from NZ_CAJFGT010000037.1 coordinate 8,182, forward strand.
AAAGACGGTGGAGGGTGCTGTGGGCGGCTTTGCAGGTGCCATTATCTGTACGATGATCTATGGCGCTGTCCTCCAGTTTGGCTTCTCCATGCAGGTCAATTACCTGTATCTTGTGATTTACGGCGCTCTGGGCAGCATTGTATCCCAGCTGGGCGACCTGTCTTTTTCCTATATCAAGCGGGAGTATGGCATCAAGGATTTCGGTAACATTTTCCCCGGCCACGGCGGCGTGCTGGACCGTTTCGACAGCGTAATCTTCTGTGCGCCCCTGATCGAACTGCTGATCCAATTCCTGCCCGCTGTGGGAGGCTGAACACATGAGCAACTGCATTTCTTTGCTGGGTTCTACCGGCTCCATCGGGCGGCAGTCACTGGAAGTGATTGCCGCCTGTGGCATGACTGTGGCTTCCTTGACCGCCAACCGGGACGTAGCGCGGATGGAGGCCCAATGCCGCCAGTTTCGGCCCCGACTGGCGGTCATGATGGACCCTGCCGCTGCCGCCGACCTGCGGACCCGGCTGGCCGATACGTCCATCCGGGTGGCCTCCGGTCCTGAGGGACTGGTGGAGGCCGCCACTCTGGAGGAGGCGGACACTGTGCTCACCGCTGTGGTGGGTATGGTGGGCCTGGTTCCTACCCTGGCGGCGGTCCGTCAGGGCAAACGGATTGCACTGGCCAATAAAGAGACCCTGGTGTGCGCCGGCGAGCTGGTGATGAATGGGGCCGATCAGTACGGCGCGGAGATCGTACCGGTGGACTCGGAGCATTCCGCCATCTTCCAGTGCCTCCAGGGCAGCCGGGACAGGGGAGAGGTGAAACGCCTTATCCTCACCGCCTCCGGCGGGCCCTTCTGGGGCTGGGATAAAGAGGCGATTGCCTCTGCTACGGTGGAGCAGGCCCTGAAGCACCCCAACTGGTCTATGGGCGCCAAGATCACGGTGGACTCCGCTACGCTGATGAACAAAGGCCTGGAGTTTATCGAGGCTATGCGGCTCTATCGGATGCCGCCGGAAAAAATCTCCATTGTGGTCCACAGGGAGAGCATCATACACTCCCTGGTGGAATACTGTGATAACGCGGTGCTGGCCCAGTTGGGGGTACCAGATATGCGTCTGCCTATCCAGTACGCATTGACCTGGCCCGCCCGTACCCAGGCGGTGGCAAAGCCGCTGGACCTGCTGACCTGTCCGCCGTTGACCTTCCATGCTCCGGATTATGAGGCGTTTCCCTGCCTCTCTCTGGCGCTGGAGGCCGCCAAAACCGGCGGCACCGCTACCGCTATCCTCAACGGTGCAAACGAGGCGGCGGTGGGCCTCTTCCTGGCGGGGCAGATTTCCTTTGGCAAGATTGCCAAGCGGGTGGAGCGGGCGCTGGCCCAGGTGCCTGTGGTCCAAACGCCTGCCCTGGAGGATGTGCTGGAGGCTGACAAAGCCGCACGCCTGATCGCAGGCAAGTAATCTGAGTTTGAGGTGTCTATGAACGTACTTTCCATTGTGCTTATCATCTTGTTTTTCGGGCTGCTCATTGCCATCCATGAATTCGGCCACTTTATTGCCGCCAAGCTGATGGGTGTGAAGGTGAACGAGTTTGCTATCGGCATGGGCCCCAAGCTGTTTTCCAGGGAGAAAGGGGAAACGCTTTACAGTCTGCGCGCCTTTCCCATTGGCGGCTTCTGCGCCATGGAGGGAGAGGGAGAGTCCTCCGATGATCCCAGGGCCTTTGGCAACAAGGCGGGCTGGAAGCGGCTTATCATTCTGGTGGCCGGTGCGTTCATGAATTTCATTACCGGTGTGGTGCTCATCCTCATCATCATGGCTATGGCGGGCAGTCCCTCCATGCCGGTGGTCACCGGCTTTATGCCCGGGGCAGAGGATATCGCCCAGACTGGGCTTCAGCCGGGAGATCAGTTTTATTCCATTGATGGCCACCGCATTTACTTCAACAACGACGCCTTTATCTTCCTGGAGCGAGCAGGGGAGCAGGTGGATGTAGTGGTACTGCGGGACGGTGAGAAGGTGGATCTGGGCACCATTGACCTGCCCTATCGCCAGCTCACCGATGAAAACGGCAATCAGGTCATGAAGCGGGGAATTTATCTGGGCGAGTTCCAGGAGGATACCCCCCTGACCTTGCTGCGGAACACCTGGTATCAGGCGGTGGACTACGTCCGTATGGTATGGATGGGCCTTGGCGACCTGATTACCGGTGCGGTGGGCCTGAACGATATGTCGGGCGTCATCGGCATTGTGGCGGTGGCAGGCGACGTGGGCCAGGCAGGCGCCGCAGCGGCCGGTTTGTTTGGCCTGCTCATCAACATCCTGGACTTTACCGCTCTGATTGCCATTAACCTGGCGGTGATGAATCTGCTGCCCATCCCGGCTTTGGACGGCGGACAGATCCTGTTTGTGTTTGTGGGCGGGATCTACCGGCTCATTACCAAAAAGAAGATGAATAAAAAGTATCTGGGCTATGTGAATGCCGTGGGCTTTTTCTGCCTCATCGCCTTAATGGTGGTGGTGGCGGTCAACGACGTGATAAAGCTGTTTTAGCGGGAGGTATACCAATGACCAGACAGATTCTTGTGGGCGGCGTCCCGGTGGGCGGCGGCGCTCCGGTCACCATTCAATCCATGACCAATACCCGCACCGATGATGTGACAGCCACGGTGAATCAGATCCTCCGTCTGGAGGAGGCAGGCTGCCAGATCATCCGGGTAGCGGTACCCGATATGGCGGCGGCCAAGGCTGTGGGGGCTATCAAAGCCCGTATTCATATCCCGCTGGTGGTGGATATTCACTTTGACTACAAGCTGGCTCTGGCCTGTGTGGAGGAGGGGTGCGACGCGGTGCGCATCAATCCCGGCAACATTGGCGGGGAAGACCGGGTGAAAGCGGTAGCGGAAGCCTGTAAAGCAAGACACCTTCCCATCCGCATTGGCGTCAACGGCGGTTCTCTGGAGAAGCCCCTGCTAGCCAAGTACGGCGGAGTCACCCCGGAGGCCCTGGTGGAGTCCGCCTTTGGCCATATCGCTCTGTTGGAGCAGTATGATTTCCACGACATCTGTGTGTCGCTTAAGTCTTCATCGGTAGTTACCACGATGGCGGCCTACAAGCTGATGAGCGGGAAAAGCGCTTATCCTTTACACCTTGGCGTTACCGAGACGGGCACCACCCGTATGGGTACCATCAAGTCCGCCATCGGCATCGGGGGTCTGCTGGCCCTGGGTATCGGCGACACCCTGCGGGTGTCTCTATCCGCCGACCCGGTGGAGGAGGTGTACGCCGCCAAGGATATCCTAAAGGCCCTGGGTATGGCAGCCAACGAGCCCAATCTGGTGTCCTGTCCCACCTGCGGCCGTACCCGCATTGATCTGATTGGCCTGGCCCACCAGGTGGAGGATCGGCTGAAGGAAGTCCACAAGCCCATTACCGTGGCAGTGATGGGCTGCGTGGTCAACGGCCCCGGCGAAGCCGCCGCCGCCGATGTAGGTATTGCCGGTGGACAGGGGGAGGGCCTTCTGTTCCGCAAGGGCGAGATTGTGAAGAAGGTCCCCCAGGAGCAGCTGGTGGACGAGCTGTTTACCCTGATCGACCAACTGTAAAGCAGGAGCGTGTCCTATGCCTCAAGCACAAAAGATCCCATTTTTAAAACTGTTTTCCGCCTGGCGGCCCGGCCCGGAGCTGACGGCGATGGTCCAGGGCTACCTAGTGACCCGGGCGGTCATCGATAAACATACCCGGTCCATCAAGGCCCAGGTGGAGTGCACCGCGCTCCCGGCGGAGGAGCTGCGTCACCAAATCGAGCGCAGCATTGCCTTGGCCTACCGGGTGGAGCAGGTGTCGCTGGAGATGACTGTCCCGGCTGGGGATGGGGCTGCCCCTACGCCCGAAGCGCCCCGGAAGCCTGCGGCAGCCGCCCCGGTTCCGGAGCAGCCTGCTCCCGTCCAGCAGCCCCAAAAGCCGCCGGTGGAGGATGATGCCGCTGCGGCCTTCCGCCGTACCGAGGAGATCCGCCGCAAGGCTCTGGAGAGCCTGAAGGTGGCCCGTCCCACAGAGAAAAAGGCCCCTAAAGAAGGAAAAGGGAAATTACTTTACGGCCGCCATGAGATCAAGAAGGAACCTATCCCAATGGGTACCCTGGATCTGGATATGGGTACTGTCATTGTGGAGGGCGATGTGTTCGCGGTAGACCACCGGGAGTTGAAGCGGCGGGAGGCCTGGGTGGTGTCCTTCGACGTGACCGACTATACCGGCTCTGTGCGGGTCAACAAGTTTTTCCCCGGCGATGAGGGCAAGCCCTTGGTAGAGGGTGTGAAGAAAGGTCAGCATCTCTTTATCCAGGGTAAGCTGAATATCGACCGTTTTACCGGTGACATGGTGCTGGAACCCTTCGCGGTGATGGAGGGCAAAAAAGAGCCCAAGATGGACAATGCCCCCGAGAAACGGGTGGAGCTCCACCTCCATACCAATATGTCGGCCATGGATGCCCTTACCGCTGTGGGCTCCAAGATGGACTCTCCCATCGGCGTGGACAAGAACGTGGTGAAGCGGGCGGAGCGGTGGGGCCACCGGGCCATCGCCATCACCGACCACGGCGTGGCCCATTCCTTCCCCAACGCCTGGCACTCCGCCAAGAACATCAAGATCCTCTACGGCGTGGAGGCCTATTTTATCAACGACGTGGATGACCGGGTGGTCATCCACGGTGACAAGGATCAGGACTTTACACAAGATATCGTCTGCTTTGATATTGAGACCACCGGCCTGGACAAGCGCACCGAGGCCATCACTGAGATCGGCGCCGTGGTGCTGCGGAACGGGGAAGTGGTGGAGCAGTTCTCCACCTTCGCCGACCCCGGCAGGCCTCTGACCCGGGAGATTACCCAGCTCACCGGCATCACGGATGAGATGCTGAAGGGGGCCCCCTCCCAGGAGGAGGCGGTCAATGCGTTCCTGGACTTCGTGGGGGACCGGCCTCTGGCCGCCCACAACGCGGAGTTCGATATGGGCTTTATTGGGGAGGCCTGCCGCCGCATGGGCCGGCCTTTCGAGAATACCTCTCTGGACAGCCTGATCCTGGCTCAGAACCTGCTGCCCGACCTGGGCAAGTATAAGCTGGATATCGTGGCCAACCACCTGAATCTGCCTGCCTTCAACCATCACCGGGCCTATGACGACGCGGCCACGGTGGGCTATATGCTGGTACCCTTCTTCCGGATGCTGGCCGACCTGGGGGTGCATACCCTCCAGCAGATCAACCCGGCCATGTCCAAGCTCCGCTCCGGCGGCAAGGCCAAGCGGCAGCCCAAGCACCTGATCGTGCTGGCCAAGAATCAGCTGGGCCTGCGGAACCTCTATAAGCTGATCTCTGCCTCCTATCTGGACCACTTCAAGCGGTATCCCATCATGCCCAAAAGCCTCATCAACCAGCACCGGGAGGGTCTCATCATCGGCTCGGCCTGCGAGGCCGGCGAGCTGTTCCAGGCCATCGTCAAACGGAAGGAGTGGAACGAGCTCAAGCGCATCGCCTCCTGGTACGACTTCCTGGAGATCCAGCCCCTGTGCAACAACGCCTTTATGCTCCGCAAGGGGATGGTGAAGAGCCAGGAGGAGCTGCGGGACTTCAACCGCACGGTGGTGGCTCTGGGCGAGGCGCTGGACAAGCCGGTGTGCGCCACCGGCGACGTCCATTTCCTGGACCCAGAGGACGAGATTTACCGCCATATCCTGCTGGCCTCCAAGGGCTTTGACGACGCCGATTCGCCCCTGCCTCTTTACTTCAAGACCACCCAGGAGATGCTGGACGAGTTTGCCTACCTGGGCAAGGAGAAGGCCTACGAGGTGGTGGTGCGCAACACCAACCTGGTGGCCGACTGGTGCGAGGACGTGGTGCCCCTGCCCAAGGGCCTGTTTGCTCCTAAGATCGAAAACTCCGCCGAGGAACTGACCCGGCTGGTGTGGGATAAGGCGAAAGCCCTTTACGGTGAGGAGCCCCCCCAGATCGTGGTGGACCGGATCAACGCCGAGCTGGGTGACATCATCAAGTGTAAGTACGACGTGATTTATATGTCGGCCCAGAAGCTGGTGCAGGACTCCCTGGATCACGGCTATCTGGTGGGCTCCCGTGGTTCGGTGGGCTCCTCTCTGGTGGCCTTCATGTCGGGTATCACCGAGGTGAACTCGTTGCCGCCTCACTACCGCTGCCCCAAGTGCAAGCACTCTGACTTTGAGGCGGCCAAGGAGCTGGGCATCGGCTGCGGTGCTGATATGCCGGATGCCAACTGCCCGGTGTGCGGCACTCCCTATGACAAGGACGGCTTCAACATCCCCTTTGAGACCTTCCTGGGCTTCGGCGGCGACAAGGTGCCCGATATCGACCTGAACTTCTCCGGCGAGTACCAGTCCAGCGCCCACCGCTATACCTTTGAGCTGTTTGGTCAGACACATGTGTTCCGGGCGGGCACCATCGGTACGGTAAAAGATAAGATTGCCTTTGGCTATGTGAAGCACTACCTGGACGACCACGGGCTCCACGGCACCCGTGCGGAGGAGAACCGTTTGTCGCTGGGTTGCAGCGGTGTTAAGCGCACCACCGGCCAGCACCCCGGCGGCATGGTGGTCATTCCCCAGAACCGTGAGATCTACGACTTCTGCCCGGTGCAGCACCCCGCCGACGACCCGGACAGCGACATCATCACCACCCACTTTGAATATCACTCCATGGAGTCCAACCTGCTGAAGTTGGATATGCTGGGCCACGATGATCCCACCATGATCCGTATGCTCCAGGATCTGACGGGGGTGGACCCTCAGAAGATCCCTCTGGACGACAAGGACACCATGAGCATCTTCACCTCCTCCAAGGTGCTGGGCTTTGAGGACGACCCCATCCTGGGCCCCACCGGGGCCGTGGCCATTCCTGAGTTCAACACCAAGTTTACCCGGGGAATGCTGATGGACACCCAGCCCCACCAGTTTGATATCCTGCTGCGCCTGTCCGGCTTCTCCCACGGCACCGACGTGTGGCTGGGCAATGCTCGGGACCTGATCGTGGATCAGGGTATCCCTGTTGGCCAGGCCATCGGCTGCCGCGACGATATCATGATCTTCCTGATCTCCTGCGGTATGCCGGAGAAGCGCTCCTTCAAGATCATGGAGGCGGTGCGAAAGGGAAGAGGCCTGCCTGAGGGAGCAGAGGAGGAGATGAAGGCCGCCGGTGTGCCCGACTGGTATATCGGCTCCTGTAAGAAGATCAAGTACCTGTTCCCCAAGGCCCACGCCGTGGCTTACGTTATGATGGCCTTCCGCATTGCCTGGTTCAAGGTACACCACCCCCTGGCCTTCTATGCCGCCTTCTTCTCCATCCGGGCCAAGGCCTTCGACGCCACCTGTATGTGTATGGGCATGGATGTGTGCAAGGCAAAGATGAAGGAGATCGAGAGCAAGGAGAAGCCCACCCCCGTGGAGGAGGACACTCTGGTCACCCTGGAAGTGGTGTACGAGTTCTATCTTCGGGGCTTCACCTTTGAGCATATGGACCTGTACCGCTCCCACGCCATCAACTTCCTGCCTGATATGGAGAAGGGGACCCTGCTGCCGCCCTTTACCTCCATCCCCGGCTTGGGCGAGACGGCGGCCCTGTCCATTATGGAGCAGCGGCAGGGTAAGCGGTTCATCTCCATCGAGGAATTCTCCGCCGCCTGCCCCAAGGTGTCCAAAACCCACATCGAGCAGCTGAAAGCAGTGGGTGCCCTGGACGGTATGCCAGACACCAGTCAGATCACGCTGTTTGACGGATTTTAAGGAAAGGCATACCGTCCCCCTTTGTGGGCTTGTATTTTGTCTAGGAAAATGATACCATAAACCCATCCTATTACATAAATGAGGTGTGTGACCATGTTGGATCAAAAGGTTGCTGAGCTGCTGAATGTACAGGTAAATAAGGAATTCTATTCCGCCTACCTCTATCTGGACTTTTCCATCTACTATGACGAGATCGGACTGGACGGTTTCTCCAACTGGTACAAGGTACAGGCCCAGGAGGAGCGGGATCACGCCACGCTCTTCCTCCAATATCTTCAGAACAACGGCTGCAAGGTCACTCTGGACACCATCCAGAAGCCGGATAAGGAGCTCAAGGACAAGTTGGAGGTACTGGAGTTCGGCCTGGAGCATGAGCGCTATGTTACCGGCCTGATCCACAATATTTATGAGGCTGCTCAGGCCGCCAAGGATTTCCGCACCACGCAGTTCCTGGACTGGTTTGTCAAGGAGCAGGGTGAGGAGGAAAAGAACGCGGAGGACATGATCAAAAAAATGAAGCTCTTTGGAGATGACGCCAAGGGCCTGTATATGCTTAACAGTGAAATGGCTGCCCGGGTCTACAGCGCCCCCAGTCTGGTTCTTTAAGCGATTGCAGCGGGCAGCCCCCAGGGGGCTGCCCGTATTTTATTCGGTTCGCACTTGACAAAATTGGGATGCTATAGTATATTAGCGTGGTAAAGTGATAAAGCAAAGGGCGTGATCCCATGAAATTCAACATCAACACCCCCGAAGGAACCCGGGACCGGCTGTTTGCCGAGTGCCAGGAGCGGCGGCAGGTCCAGGCTAAGCTGACCCGCCTGTTCCGCCAGAGGGGTTTTTTGGAGGTCTCTACCCCGGAGACCGAGTTCTATGATCTCTTTGCCCGGTCGGGCAGCGCCATTCCCCAGGAGCGTATGATCAAAGTAGGGGACCCCAGCGGTAAGTTCTGCGTCATGCGGCCCGACTCTACCACCCCTATCGCACGGGTGGCGGCCACCAAACTGAAGGCGGTGGCCATGCCTCAGCGTCTGTACTACGATCAGACAGTATATCGCGCCAACCCCGCCCACAACGGCGGCAGCCGGGAGATTCCCCAGTGCGGGGTGGAGCTCATCGGTGCAAAAGGGAAGAAGGCGGACGTGGAGATCATTGTTACCGCCATTGATGCCCTGCGGTGCTGCGGAGCCCCCAAGTTCCATGTTGAGCTGGGTCACGCCGGGTACTTCCGGGAGCTGGCAGGTCGGCTGGAATTGGAGAATTCCGCCGTGGAGGAGATCCGGGCCCTCATCGAGGGCAAGAACTTCGCGGCCCTGAAGGATTTCCTGGAGCCTTACCGGGGCAACCCGGCCTGTGCCGCCCTGGAACAGCTCAGCCGCCTCTTTGGCGGGGTGGAGGTGCTGGGTCAGGCGGAGAAGCTGGCGGGGAAGACCCCGGCGGTGGACTACCTGTCCGAGCTGTATGACGAGCTGTCCGCCGCGGGCTACGGCCCCTATATCCGCTTCGATCTGGGTATGGTCCACCAGATCGACTATTACACCGGCGTAGTCTTCCGGGGCTATGTAGAGGGAGCGGGGGACGCTGTGCTCTCCGGCGGTCGGTACGATAACCTGGTGGGTATCTTTGGCCGGGAGGCCCAGGCCACCGGCTTTGCCGTGGACGTGGACGCGGTGGCCCGCACCCTGCCTGAGATGGTGCTGCCGGTGCTGCGCACCGTGGTCCACTATGAGCCGGGCTATCTGGCCCAGGCCCTGGAGGCGGTGGATGGCCGCCCCGCTGGTACCTGCGAGCTGTCCCCCTGCCGGACTTTGGAGTCCAGCCTGAATCTGGCCCGGGACAAGGGCGCGGAGATGGTGCTGGTTTTGGATAAGGACGGAGAAGGGACGGTGCGGGTATGAGTGAGCGGCTGAAGATCGCCATTACCAAGGGGCGGCTGCTGGACAAGAGCATGGAGCTCTTTGAGGGGGCCGGGCTGGATTGCTCCCCCATCAAGGACCCGGGCCGCCGTCTGGTCCACTGTGTGCCCAACTACCCCCTGGACGCGGTGCTGGCCAAGGCGCCCGACGTCATCACCTATGTGGAGCATGGGGTGTGCGACCTGGGCATCGTAGGGAAGGACACCATCCTGGAGAAGGGGGGCTCCTTCTACGAAGTGTTGGACCTGGGATTCGGCAAATGCCGGTTCGCCCTGGCCGTCAAGGCGGGGAGCGACTTCTACGGTACCTACAAGACCCGACGCATCGCCTCCAAGTACCCGGAGGTGACCCGTGCCTTCTTTGCAGGCAAGGGTATGGACGTGGATATCATCAAGATCGAGGGCAGCGTGGAGCTGGCCCCCATTCTGGGCCTGGCCGACGCCATCGTGGATATCGTGGAGACGGGAGCTACTCTGAAGGCCAACGGTCTGGTGCCCATCGAGGATGTGGCGCCGGTTTCTGCCCGGCTTATCGTGAATACTGCCAGCATGAAGCTGTACAAGAATCAGATTGAAGACTTTATAGCCCGTTGTGAGGGAGAATTGGAGAAGCGGAAATGATTCAGATCGTAAAAGCAGACGGCGCGGCCGAAAAAGCGGTTATCAGCGCCATGAAGGCCCGAGCGGCCCAGGCAAACCAGGCCATTGACGCGGCGGCAGCCGAGATTATGGAGACGGTCCGGGAGAAGGGTTTTGAAGCGGTGCGGGACTATTCTCTCCGCTTTGATAAGGCTGAACCCCGTGAGATCTCCCAGGCGGAGCTCCAGGCGGCCTATGACCGCTGCCCGGCGGACTTGATTTCCGCCCTGGAGCGGGCGGCGGCCAACATCAAGGATTACAATGAGAAGCTGCTTACCCATACCATGGAGTGGACCTCCCCTGATGGAGGCGTGGTAGGCCGGGTGGTCCGCGGCCTCACCCGGGTGGGCATCTATGTGCCCGGCGGCACGGCGGCCTACCCCAGCAGCGTGCTGATGAATGCGGTGCCTGCCAAGGTGGCCGGGGTGGAGGAGATCGTTATGGTGACGCCCCCCACCGAGAACCTGAACGATGCTGTGCTGGCTGCCGCCAAAATCGCTGGGGTGGACCGGGTCATTGCTGTAGGCGGCGCCCAGGCGGTGGCGGCTCTGACCTATGGCGCGGGCTTCATCCCCCGGGTGGATAAGCTGGTGGGCCCCGGCAACGCCTTTGTGGCCTCCGCCAAGCGGCAGGCCTACGGCAAGCTGGACATCGACATGGTGGCCGGGCCTTCCGAAATATTGATTATCGCAGATGGCAAGGCCAACCCCAAATTTGTAGCCGCCGACCTGCTCAGCCAGGCCGAGCACGACAAGTTGGCCTCCGCCGTGTTGCTCACCGATTCCATGGAGCTGGCCCAGGCGGTGGACGCTGAAATCATCCGCCAGACCGGGTATCTCAGCCGCTCCGAGATTATGGAGTGCTCTCTACGGGATTTCGGCTGCGCCATCGTGTGTAACAGCCTGGCTGACTGCGCCGCTCTGGCCAACGAGATCGCCCCGGAGCATTTGGAGATCGTCACGGAGGCCCCCCGAGCCCTGCTGCCCTCCATCAAGAACGCCGGTGCGGTGTTCCTGGGCGCCTGGTCCCCGGAACCTCTGGGGGACTATCTGGCCGGACCCGACCATGTGCTGCCCACCAGCGGTACCGCCCGGTTCTTCTCGCCCCTCAGCGTGGACAGCTTTCTCAAGACTATGAGTGTGATCCAATATGACGAGGCCAGCTTGGGTCCCATTAAGGAGCAGATCATCACCCTGGCCAATGCGGAGCATCTCACCGCCCACGCCAATTCCATCAGGGTGCGGTTTGAGTAAAGGAGAATGACCATGAGAACAGCCCAACTGACCCGCACCACCAAGGAGACCGATATCCGCCTGACCCTCTCTCTGGGGGGAGGAGGGGTGGACGTCCACACCGGCATCGGCTTTTTCGATCATATGCTGACGGCTTTCGCCTTCTATGGTGGGCTGGGCCTGGAACTCTATGTCCAGGGCGATCTGGAGGTGGACGGGCACCACACCGTGGAAGATGTAGGCATCGTGCTGGGCCAGGCTATGAAGGAGGCATTGGGGGACCGGAAGGGCATCCGACGGTTTGCCTCTGCCTTTATCCCCATGGATGAGGCCCTGTGCTTCACCGCCCTGGATTTCTCCAACCGGCCCTTTCTGGTGTTTGACGCCGAGATGCCTCAACCCATGATCGGAGCCTATGACTCCTGTCTTACCGAGGAGTTTATGAGGGCCTTCGCGGTGAACAGTGGATTAACTTTACATATGAAGTGCCACTACGGAAAGAACGCCCACCACATTACTGAGGCCCTGTTCAAGTCCCTGGGTGTGGCGGTCAAGGAGGCCGTGCAGATTACCGGTACCGGGGTCACCTCCACCAAGGGGGTGCTGTGATGGGTTATACCGCTATCGTGGATTACGGCGTGGGTAATTTGAAGAGCGTGACTAACGCCATGGACTACCTGGGCCTGAAAACCTGTATCACCAGCGATCCAAAGGAGCTGGAGCTGGCCGACGCCATCATCCTGCCCGGCGTAGGGGCCTTCCCCGACGCGGCGGATAAGCTGCGGGGGACCGGTCTGGACCAGGTGCTGGTGGCCCAGGCAGAACGCAAACCCATCCTGGGCATTTGCCTGGGAATGCAGCTGCTCTTCGACCGGGGTGAAGAGGTGCGGGAGTGTAAAGGACTTGGACTTGTACCTGGCTGTGTCCGTAAGATTGAGACCAATCTCAAGCTGCCCCACATCGGCTGGAACAGCCTGAGCTACCCCAACCCGTCTCCGCTGTTTGCTGGGGTGGAGGAGGGTAGCTACGTCTACTTTGTCCACTCCTTCTGTGGCGTGGCCGCTGACCCGTCCACCGTTATCGCCCAGACCGACTACGGTATCCCGGTGGTGGCGGCGGTGCAGAAGGGCAACGTGTACGGCTGCCAGTTCCACCCGGAGAAGAGCGGCGAGGTGGGCTTGCAGATTCTGAAAAACTTCGGAGGGCTGAACAGATGATCTTATTTCCCGCCATTGATTTGAAAGATGGTAAGGCTGTCCGCCTTTACAAAGGAGATTTCGCAACGGCTCACCAGGTGGCGGATGATCCGCTGGCGACTGCAAAGGCCTTTTATGACGCCGGGGCCCGCCATATCCACATGGTGGATCTGGACGGCGCCCGCAGTGGAGCCCGGCAGAACGGCGCCATTGTGCAGGCGGTGGCTCAGAGCTCCGGCCTGAAGGTGGAGCTGGGGGGCGGTATCCGCTCTATGGCCGACCTGGAGGAGGTCTTTGCCCTGGGAGTTTGGCGGTGCGTCATCGGCTCCGCCGCCGTCAGCCATCCGGAGTTTGTGAAAGAGGCGGTAGCCAAGTATGGCGAGCGCATTGCCGTAGGCATCGATGCCATGGACGGCATCGTCAAGACCGCCGGATGGGAGCAGTCCTCCGGCCTCAACTACCTGGACTTCGCCAAGTCCATGGAGGCGATAGGTGTAAGGACGATTATCTTTACAGATATCGCCACCGATGGGATGTTGTCCGGCCCTTCCTTTGACCGACTGGCCGCCCTGCAAGCGGCGGTAAGCTGTCAGATCGTGGCCTCCGGCGGGGTGTCCTCCAACGGGGACCTGTCTCAGCTGAACGCCATGAATTTGTACGGGGCTATCATCGGCAAGGCCTACTACGCCGGAACGGTGGACCTGGCGCAAGCGGTAAAGGAGGCGGGGGAGCAGTGTTAGCCAAACGAATCATTCCCTGCCTGGATGTGCGGGACGGCCGTGTGGTGAAGGGGGTCAACTTCGTCAATATCCGAGACGCCGGCGACCCGGTGGAGCTGGCCAAATACTATTCCGATCAGGGAGCTGATGAGATCGTCTTTCTTGACATCACCGCCACCAGTGATGCCCGGGATACCGTGGCCGACGTGGTAGAACGCACCGCCGCTCAGGTCTTTGTCCCACTAACCGTGGGGGGTGGCATCCGTACTCTGGAGGACTTCCAGCGGCTGCTGCGGGCAGGGGCGGACAAGATCTCTGTCAACTCCGCCGCCGTGGCCCGGCCTGAACTGATTTCCGAAGCGGCGGAGCGGTTTGGTTCCCAGTGCGTGGTGCTGGCGGTGGACGCCCGGTCCCGGGGAGACGGCACCTGGGAGGTGGTGGTGGCCGGAGGCCGCAAGCCCACCGGCATGGACCTCATCGAATGGGTGAAGAAGGGCGAGGCCCTGGGGGCGGGAGAGATTTTGCTCACCTCTATGGACGCCGACGGAACCAAGGCTGGTTTTGATCTGGCCATGACAAAAGCGGTCACCAATGCGGTATCCATCCCCGTGATTGCCTCCGGTGGCTGCGGTAGCCTGGCCCATTTTGCGGAGGTATTTGAGGAGACTGGGTGCGACGCAGCTTTGGCAGCCTCTTTATTCCATTTTGGGGAGTTGACAGTGCCCCAGGTAAAGGAGTATCTTGAAACCAGACAGATCCCGGTGCGATAACTCACACAAGGGGGAAGATGATATGCTGGATAACATTTTTGATCTGGTGTCCGATCTGATTGGAGAAGACAATGTCAATCAGTTGACTGGAAAGCGATTGCCGGGCGGGAACCAGATGCGGAGACCGGTCAAACAAAGACCGGCCACCAGCCGACCGGCGTCTCGCACATCGGCGGGGCAGACCAAGCTGACCGCCCGCCGGGACCGGCGGGGAGGAGAAGATCCCTGGGACTGGAAAGAGGAGAAGCCGCCCTGGGAGTTTTGAGGTGATAGTATGCTGGATCTGGACCTTTTGTTTCAGAAATCCGATTTGATCCCCGTCATCATCCAGGACGCGGATACCAAAGATATTTTGATGCTGGGCTTTACCAACAAAGAGGCGGTAGAGTTGACCTTAAAGACCAGAACCGCCTGGTTCTGGTCCCGCAGCCGCCAGAAGTTGTGGAACAAGGGCGAGAGTTCGGGCCACTTCCTCCATGTGAAGAAGGTGGTCACCGACTGTGACACCGACACCCTGCTCTATCTCTGCACCCCGGAGGGCCCCACCTGCCATACCGGAGCACGCAGCTGCTTTTTTAACACGATTTGGGAGGAAACACCATGAGCGATACCATTTTACAGGACCTGTACCAGGTGGTGCTGGGCCGCAAGAGCGATCCCCAGGAGGGGTCCTACACCTGCTATCTGTTTGATAAGGGTCTGGACAAAATCCTGAAGAAGGTGGGGGAGGAGTGCTCCGAGACCATCATCGCCGCCAAGAACGGCAAGCAGGAGGAGACGGTGGGAGAGATTTCCGACCTCATCTACCACCTGATGGTGATGATGGCCGACCAGAACATCCCCCTGGACGCGGTGCTGGCCGAATTGGAGCGCCGCAGCCATAAGATCGGCAATCTGAAACAGATGAAGACAGTGGACCACGAGACCTGATAAGATGTAATGATTACAAAACCGGGTCCTGCCGCCATGGACGGCAGGACCCGGTTTCTTATTTTGCGCGTTCGTAAGGGCTGCTGATGTTGGTGCGGCCCAGAATATAGTCGGTGGAGGTGTGATAGAAGTCGGCCAGCGCCATCAAATGAACCACCGGGATAGTCTGAAAACCACGCTCATAGCGGGAGTACACTGTCTGGCTGATGCCCAGCACCTCGGCAATATCCTTTTGATACAAATCCCTGTCCTCCCGCAGATCACGCAGCCGCTGAAAATACATTGCTCTGCCTCCTTGCAATAGTACTTATGAATACTATTGACAATACAACAGGTTCTCATTAGAATGTTTGATACAGTACTTATAAGTACTAAAAGGAGGACGTGATGGAACTATATCAGGAAATATTGGCTCACATCCTACAGAATACGACCGTGTGCATATCCTTTCCAGAGCTAAAATGTGACATTAGTGCACTGGTAGAACAGGAGTGTTATCAGGCCTTACAAAAAATCCAGGCGATCCTGAGGGACGATCGCCTGGATGATGCGGAGTGTTTTCAAAAAATTGAAGAAATCGTGTGTGTAATTGAGAATTTAGGCGGTGGTTGTGGAACCAGACACGATTTTGGATAAAAGGTGCGATATTAGCTCTCCTTTATTTTTGCCCGTAGGTAACGAACAGAGTATACAGGCGGCTGATGGTATTCCAGCTGTCCTGATCCAGTACGCCGGTCTGGGGCCGGCCGTCCAGTTGCTGGACCCAGCGGATATTATGCTGAGTGGCGGTATCGTTCTGGCCGGTGACCGGGGTGGACTGGATGCCATTGAGGAGGCGGGCCAGTGCCCGGAACATGGACTGCACCAGATAGAGGTGGACGCTGTCCTGGTCAGGCTGAACGGAAAAATCACAGTTGGGATAGCCGCGGCAGGGGAGAGGCCCGGCCAGCCTGGCTCTGGCCTGCAAGAAGAGGGCTACGATGGCCTCCCAGGTGGCCTGATCCACCCGGCCGGTCACCGGCGGGAAAAATTCCCGCTGAAAGAGCATAACGGCCTCCAGAGTGCGCTCCCCAAAGACCCCATCTGGAGTGAGCCGCGGCAGAAAGTCGTAGAGGAAGGACAGCTCCCGCAGCATGGTTTGCAGGCTGCGGACCGGTTTGCCGATCAGGCGGATCTCTTGAGGCACAATCATGCGGATACTCCTCTCTCATCGGCGGAGCCCAGCGTCATGGGCTGGCCGGGGTACTGAGTCAAGCCGGTGGCCTGGCTTTCGGGCAGGTCGGGGCGGAATTGCTCCGGGATTACATTGGTGTAGGTCTCCACCGTGTCCACGATACCAGCGTACAGCCGGTAGAGGGCGGCCCAGGTCTGGGGACCCATGATGCCGTCCTGGGGCAGGCCGGCCATACGCTGCACCGCGATGACAGCATTTTTTGTGGCGGGACCGTAAATGCCGTCGATGGCCACCCGGGGGATATTGCTGTAGAACTCCGACACCACCGACAGCACATATTGTACGGTTCGTACCGAATCGCCTCTGGCGCCCTCGGCCAGCACGTTGGGGAAGGGCTGGCTTCCGCTGCCGGGGTAATAGGTCTGCCCCTGACTGATGAGCTCTGCCAGATCCAGCACCCCCACATAGAGGAACACCATCTTGTACCAGGTGGAATTGCCCACAATGCCGTCGGGAGTCAGATCAAAGATGGACTGGAATTTCTTGACCGCCGCCTCGGTGGCGGGACCAAAGACCCCGTCCACCGGGTAGACCTTGGGAATGGCGGGGTAGTCCCGGGAGATACGGTTGAGCATGACCTGGATGCGCTGTACCGCCTCGCCCCTGTCTCCCCGGCGGATGGGATAGCCGGGGTATGAGTAGCGGATGCCCTGGACCGGGGCGTTGGTCACCAGCTCAATGTTATCGCCGTAATAGGAGCGCAGGATGGTCATATAGTCCGCCCCCTGTTCCGCCATGGCCTGGCTGCCCCACTGGGATAGCCCGTCACAGGTGACGGTGGTGCCATTGCAGAATTTGGCGGCCAGAGGCTCTACAAAGCCGATGCGCCGTATGTAGGAGTTGAACATCTCATCCACCAGCTGGCTGATATTTTCAAAGATGTTACGGTCCTTGATAAATTTCTGGTCGTAGGCGGTGGAGGAGGTGATATTGAAGGGGTAGCCCCGGCTTGGGTAGAACTCGGTGTATACCCGGTTGAGGGCGAAAGAGATGATGGCCAGGATGTTGGCCTGGAGGGCGGCGGGCTCCCAGGTGGGGTAGATCTCGCTGGAGGCCACGTTTTTCACATACTCCGGAAAGGATACCGTCACATTCTCCGCGCTGGAGCCCGGCGGGCCCAGATGAACGGTGATGTATTGCGGCACATAGGGGGTAATGGGCAGCGATTCTGGCATGGTATCCCTCCTTTACAGATTCTGAGGCGGTACGTTGACCGGGTCCTCCGGCAGCAGAGTGGCAGACTGCTCCGGCAGAGGGATGAGCTCCAACTCCTGCAAGGTCTGGGTGCCGGCAAAGATCTGGACGTTCTCCACCACCAGCAGTTCATAGCCCGGGGACTCAGCCCAGATATCACATACGGCAAAGGGAGTGACAGTGCCGGGAGACTCGCTGGCTGAGGCGTCAGGTGTTTCTACCTGAACCGGTGTGGTGCGGCCATTGGCGTCGGTGACCCGCAGGGCCAGCAGGGTGTGGCGGCCTTCGGTGCCCCGCTGGGTAAAAGCTACGGTGGCGCCTGCCACCGGGATCTGGGCCCGGGACGTAAATACCCGGGTCAGAATGGTTCCTGTTGCGGCCAAGTTGCATTCCTCCTTTTCTTTCCACTCTATGCCGTCAACGGAGGAATTGCCCGTGAGGCGTTGACATCGGGGCCGGTTTTGAGTAAACTGAATAGGAAAGATATCCTCTGGAACGAGT